>JAICUO010000324.1 GCA_025935815.1 Streptosporangiaceae bacterium | reverse complement strand
CGGTGGCGGGCCAGCTGCCGGCGTGCGGCTCAAGGCCGTCCACCGCGACCGCGAACAGGCGCGGCCCGTCGTCGGCGGCCGCCGTGACCAGGGCGTGCGTGCAGGTCCGCGCCCCCGAGCAGTACTGCTTGGTGCCGCGCAGCAGCCAGGTGCCGCCGTGCCGGGTCGCCGTCACGCCGGGGCCGGGCGGGCTCGCCGCCCACACGCCCCAGCGGCTGCCGGGCAGCGGCCGCGGGCCGCCCAGCTCGGCCAAGATGGCCACCGCGTCCGCGTGGCCCTCGCTCAGCCGGGCCAGCGAGAGGTCCTGCCCGGCGAGGTCGGCGAGCACCGCCCAGCGCTCCCAGGTCCCGCCCGATCCCGGCAACGGAAGGTCGAGCTTGCCCGATTCAACGGCCGCCACGAAGGCGCCGGCCACCCGCCGCCAGGCGACCTGCGTGCCCTCGGCTTGCCTCCAGTCAGCGGCCGGCCCCGCGGGAACCCTCATGCGCCGAGCAGGTCGATGAGGTCGTCCGCGTGCTCTTCCTCATCGGCGAGGATGTCCTCAAGGAGCCGGCGCGTGGTGGGGTCGTCGTCGCCGACCCAGCGGATCATCTCCTGGTAGGTGGTGATCACGATCCGCTCGGCGGTGAGGTTGTCGCGGAGCATTCCCGCCAGGTCCTCATCGGGATAAGTCTCGTAGGTGGTGTGCGCCCGCTCCGCGATCGTGGCCGGGTCGAAGTCCGGGTCGCCGCCGAGCTGGCTGATCCGCTCGGCGGCCCGCATCGCGTGGCCGCGCTCGGACTCGGCGTGCTCGGTGAACTCGGCGGAAACCTGCGCCCGGCTGAGCCCGGTCGCGGAGATCGCATGCCGGGTGTAGCGCATCCAGCACACGATCTCGGTGGCCAGGACCTCGTTGAGTACGGCGATGACCTCCTTGGGGTCCTTGCCGTACGAGCCGGTGACCGGCCCCTGTTCCATCTTCTGCCGCGCCCGCTCGCGGATCGCGGCGATGTCGGTGGTGAAGCTGCCAGCTGGCATGGTTGATCCCCTTAAGTCGAACCGGTGAGCAGGCACTGCCGCTACCCGTGGCGTGCCCGCTCACACGCCCGGGCCGCTCGCGGCCCCTAGCGCCCGCGGTCCTTGCCGCCCTTGGCCAGGTCGCGCCAGCTGGATTCGGACACGTCGACGTCGTAGCGCTTGGCGGCGGCCAGGATTCGCTTCCAGGCCTGGTCCCGCTCGGCGTCGGTGACGTCTTCGACCTGGTTGAAGCGGGCGATCGCGTTGCGGACGTGCCGCGCGTCGGTCAGCGGCTCCTTGCGCTCCTTCGGGAAGGCGAACTCCTTGTCCTTCAGGTCGTCCTTCTCGGCGGTGCTCATGCCCTGGCTCTGCCGCGGGACGTTCTTGCCTTGCGCGCGGGCGCTTTGCGCCTGCCGGGCCTTGACGATGTTGCGCCGGGCCGCTTCCTTCTGCCGCTCGGTAGCCATGCCGGCTCCCTTCCCCGTTGCCTTGTTGCGGTGATGGCGAACGGGCTACCCGGCCTGCTGGCTGGCAATCAGCTGGGCGGCGACTTCGCGCAGCTTGACGTTGGTGTTCTGCGACCGGCGGGACAGCTCGGCGAACGCCCGGTCCGCGGTGATCCCGGTTTGGGCGATGAGCACGCCGATGGCCTGGTCGATGATCGCCCGGGAATCCAGGGCCTGGCTGAGCTGGTCGGCGAGCTGGCGGGCGCGGGCGTACCGGCGGGCGTTGTCGATGGCCGCGCAGGCCGCCGTGACGTACAGCCGCAGCAGCGCCACGTCGAAGTCGGCGAACCCGTGCGGCTGCTCGCTGTAGAGGTTCAGGGACCCGGCGAGCTCCTCGCCGATGATCAGCGGGCATGACAGGTAGCTCTCCACCCCCGCCCGGCGGGCGCTGCGGGCGAATTGCGGCCATCGCCGCTCGGCCCCGCTCACCCCGGTCCGCACCACCTCGCGGGTACGGGCCGCCTCCAGGCACGGCCCGTCCCCGGCGGCGTACTGGTCCTCATCGACGGCCCACACCGCCGCGTTGCTGGCCGCGACCGTCTCCGCCACATCCCCGCGCAGCACGCTCACGCTCACCATGTCAGCGCCCGGCACCCCGCTCGCGACCTGGTCCACGCTGCGCTGCAGCACCTGGCCGAGACCCTCCTCGTTCGCCAGCACCCCGGCCAGGTCGGCCAGGTGCCCGGTGACCTCGTCCAGCCGCCGCAAGACCTCGGGTTCCCGCGTGTCCTCAGCCATCGCATCGCCTCCTTTCCCGTAGTAGCGCATGAACACCGTCGCACTCAAGGCGAAGAGTGCGCATCGCCCGCTGGGCGGGGCGCCTAGCCCTGGCGCAGGGTGTGACTCGGGGTGACGCCATAGGCCTGCAGGTAACGGGCGGCGAACCGGCTGGAGCTGGTGAAGCCCCACCGGTAGGCGATGCCGGTGACCGTCTGGGTGCCGGGGTCGGCGATGATGAGGTCCTGGCGGGCATGAGCGAGACGGACCTGGCGCAGGTACCCCAGCGGGGTGGTGTCCATGTGCCGCTGGAAGCCGAGCTGGACGGCGCGCACGGTGACGTGGGCGGCGTCGGCGATGTCGGCGACGGTGATGTCCCGGCGGGCATTCTCGTGGATGAACGTGACCGCCCGCCGGAGGGTGGGCGGAGAGTCGTCCGGCCGGTCCTCGATGAAGGTGCCGGTGAACGCGGTGTTGGGGAAGGTGGCCAGGGCGGTGGCGACCAGGAGCCGGGACGCGGCGGCGGCGACCAGCGGCTGCCCGCTCGCCTCGGGCCGGGTGAGCACCACGTCGCGGACGTAGGCGTAGGTGGCCCGCCATTGCTGGGCGGCCTGCGGCGAGACGGGCTCGCACCCGGTGAACTGGACGGGTTGCCCGGCCCGGCCGGGAGCGGTGCTGGCGAGACGGCCGGGCAGCGCCGGGTCGATGACCGCCAGGTCTATGTCGGTGTCAGCCGACCGGGCCGTGTAGGGGTGCCCGGGCGGGACGGCGAGGAAGACATCCCCGGGCTGGTAGATCCGCTCGCCGCCGTCGAAGTGATAGGCGACCCGGCCGGACCGCAGATGGCCGATGAGCAGGACGTCGAGCCGGGTTCCGCTGGTGTCGAAGCTCATCGCGAAGCTGTTGTGGTCCAACCGGACCGACGGGCTGAGCGCCGCCTGGGCCAGGCGCACCGCGCCCTGCCGCCCGTGGCCGTCGATCTTCAGGTTCCCGTAGCGGCTGCTGAGGATGTGCGCCGCGTACTCCAGGTCCCGCGTCTCGAAAACCGTGCCCATCTCGATGCGGTACCTCCTCGGCCCCTCTACGGGCCAAGTTCCCGCCGCAAGCAGCCCTAACCCTGCGGGCGGTGAACCTGAAGGAATACCTGGTCGCGACCAGGGTAGCCGAGCGCTCCGAAATGCGGCCGGCCACCCCGGCAGCGGTACCGGAAGGAAAGACCTGATGGGGATCATCCTGCTCGTTCTCTTGCTCGCCCTTATCCTCGGCGGCCTCGGCTTCGCCATCCACATCCTGTGGTGGATCGCGCTCGTCGTCCTCGTGATCTGGCTGGTCGGCTTCGTTGTTCGCGTCGGCGAGGGTTCCTCACGCCGTCGCTGGTACCGATGGTGACCTAGCCCTGACCCAGCGGTGGGCCCCCCGTGCGCGATGGCGTCGCCCGGGGGGTCTGCGTTGGGTCGATGAACACGTGGGACTGCAGCGGGAGCTTTTCCGCCAGCCTCCGGTCGATCTCGTCGGCGAGGTCTTCAGTCTGATCGGCGCCGAGATCGTCGTTGAGGGCGACCCGGGCCGCGACGATGATCGCGTCGGGCCCCATGTGCATGGTGCGCAGTTCCAGCAGGGCGTCCACGCCGGGCCGGGACTCGATTTCCTCCCGGATCAACTGCTCTACCTCGGTGCTGGCCGCCCGGCCGATGAGCAGGTCCTTGCTGTCCATGCCGAGCTTGACGGCGACGACCACCAGCAGCACGCCGATGGCGATGGAGGCGCCGCCGTCCCAGACCGGGGAGCCGGTTAGCTGGCGCAGCCCGACGCCCAGGCCGGCGATCACCAGGCCCACCATCGCGGCGGTGTCCTCGAACAGGGCCACCTTGACGGTGATGTCGGGGCTGGACTCCACGTGGTGGAGGACTTCCTCATGGCGCTGGCGGGCTTCGCCGCGAACCTGCCACAAGGCGCGGGCGAAGGAGGTTCCCTCGGCTACGAACGCGATGGCCAGGGCCGCATAGGCGATCAGGGGGCTTTCGCTCTGGCTGCGGGTCAGCGCCAGTATCCCCTCGAAGACCGAGAACCCCGCGCCGGCGATGAAGATGCCGAAGGCCGCCAGCAGCGCCCAGAAGTACCGCTCCTGGCCGTGGCCGAACGGATGGTCGCGACTGGCCGGCCGGTCCGCCTGGCGCAGCGATGCCAGCAAGAACGCCTGATCAAGGGTGTCGGCGGCGGAATGAGCGGACTCGGCGAGCATGGCGCTGGACCCGCTCAAGATCCCGGCGGCCAGCTTGGCCAGGCCGACGAGGAGGTTCGCGGCGCCGGCGATGATGACGGTCCGCCGGGTGGCTTCCGATCCGTTATGGCTACTCACCGGAGCACAACTTGCCCAGGCACGCACCGTCAAACCGTCACTGACCCCTCGCGACTGGCTGCTGTGCTGCGTTCGTCGTGGCTGGCCGGTGCCCGGCTTCGCTTTCGGCGCATCGAGGCGGGCGGAGCTTCGTTTCCTGGGTTTACGGCGTTTCCCTAGCCTGTCACCCTGAAGTCGTGCGGGCCGGCCCGGCGGTGCCGTCCCTGCTCGCACGCCAAGCCTCAATCAGCATGCGGACGAGGCGAGCGGCCCCTCACAATAAGACGAGGCACGGAGTCAGGCAGCGGCTCCTGCGTCCGGATGGACAGGGGTGTGCGCTATGAGTCTTGAGCTTTACAACAACAGCCGTGACGGCAGGCCATGAGCCTGCTCGAGATAGTCGTGGCGGCCGGGGACGGCGGCCCTGTGGTGGCGCTGTCCGGCGAGGCCGACGTGACCACCGTCCCGGAGCTGACCGCGGCGCTGGCCGCTCAGATCGCTGACGGAGTGCGGCACCTGACCGTGGACCTGTCCGGGCTGAGGTTCGCGGACTCGGCCTCGGTCAGCGTCTTCATATCGGCCAGCCACGTCCTGCGGTCCGGCGGCGGGACGCTGGTCTTGTGCCGCCCGCAGCCGCCGGTGGCCCGGATGCTGCGGATGCTCGGCGTGGACCAGGTAATCCCGGTCCACGGTGAGGCCCCCTAGTCCGCGTCCAAGGCGCGGGAGGCGGCCAGCGTCCGCTCGTTCAGCCGCTGCCGCTGCGGGACGACCGTGTACTTGGGGTCGGCGGCGGAGGCCAGGCCGGCGTGGAAGATGCCCCAGCGCGTGGCCGCGGAGGCCAGGATGAGCGCGACGCCGGACACGGCGGTGGCCACTGGGCTGCGCCGGCTCAGGGCCGCGCCGCCCGCGCCGAGGATGGCCAGGGCCTTCCCCGCCTTGACGTACCCGCCGCCGCGGCCCCGCGAATACGGCTCGGCGACCATGCCGATGCGGTGCTCCATCCGCTCGAACGCGGCCGCCTCCATGGCCGCGCCGAGCAGCGCCAGGTTGCGGGCGGGCTCGGCCTCGCCCGGCCCGGCTCCCGGCAGCAGGCCGGAGAGCATGCCGAGGCCCCCGGCGGCCATCATGCCGGAGCCGGTGAACACGAAGGGCATCTCCGGGTAGCCGTCATGCCAGGCGGGCACGGCGGTGTTGCTGATCAGCGCGGCCGTATAGGCGGCGACCCCCGGGCCGAGCACCGCCGCCCCGGCGGTGGCCACCGCGCCGAGGCGCGGCAGGCGGCCGGTCAGCGCCGTCACGGCGGCCACGCCCGCCGCCGGAACGTACCCGCCGAGCAGCCACGAGCCCACGCTCATGGGCGAGGTCACCTTGAACACCCGCATCATGTTGAGGAACCGGGCCGGGCGGCCGAGGTCGTGGATGAGCGCGGCCACCGACACGAGGCCGGCGGTGAGCGCGCCGGCCTTGGCGGTCCGGCCGAGCACGTCGCGGCCCGTGAGGTCCGCTCCCGCGGCGAGCAGCGACGCGCCGCCGGCCAGGCCGCCGAGGAACAGGTAGCCGGGGATGTCCGGGGACGCCCAGGTGGGCTGGTTGAGGATCGGCTTGCCGTAGTAGGAGGTGAACTCGGCCGGGGGAACCACGGGCTGCTCGGCCCGGCGCCTGCTCATCGCTGCCCGCCTAGCGTCGCGGCCGCGAACGCGGCGACGGCCCCGGCGGCCATGACGGCCGCCGCCGTCCCGACGTGCCGCCACATCGACGGGATGTCCCGGGTGGTGACCACCGGATCCGGTGGCAGGCCGTAGACCTCCGGCTCGTCGAGCAGCAGGAAGAACGCGCCGTCCCCCGCGACCCCGTCATCCGGGTCACGGCCGTACAGCTGGGCGTCAGCCACGCCCGCCGCGTGCAGCTGAGCGAGGCGGGCGTCGGCCCGCTCGCGCAGCTCATCGAGCGGGCCGAACTGGATGGAGTCGGTCGGGCACGCCTTCGCGCAGGCCGGCTCCATGCCGTCGCCGATCCGGTCGTAGCACAGGGTGCACTTCCAGGCCCGGCCGTCGTCCTTGCGCTGGTCGATCACCCCGTAGGGGCAGGCCGGGACGCAGTAGCCGCAGCCGTTGCAGATGTCCTCCTGGACCACGACGGTGCCGAACTCCGTGCGGAACAGCGCCCCGGTCGGGCAGGCGTCCAGGCAGGCGGCGTGCGTGCAGTGCTTGCACACGTCCGCGGCCATCAGCCACCGGAGCTGGTCGCTGGCGCCCTCCCGGGCCACGCCGGCATCGGGTGCGGCGACCGGCTTGCGCTGCTCGATGAAGGCGACGTGCCGCCAGGTGTCGGCGCCCAGGCCCCCGGTGTTGTCGTAGGACATGCCGAGGAGGTTCAGCCCGTCCTCCGGGACGCCATTCCACTCCTTGCACGCCACCTCGCAGGCCTTGCAGCCGATGCAGACCGACGTGTCGGTGAAGAACCCCATCCGCGGCGGGTGATCAGGGTAGCCGCACAGGTCCGCCGGGTCGGTGTCGCCGTACAGCGCGCCCCGGAACCCGCCCCTGCGGATCTCCGGCAGCCACGTCACCGTCCGCTGTCCGTCCGCGCTCATGTTTCCGTCCCCGTGTGCTCGGTGATGCCGGCCCGGCGCTGGTAGTCCCGCACGAACTCGGGCCGGGCGGGGCCGGTCGGCCTGCGCCCGGGCCTGATGTCGCACGCGAACGCCTTGGTCTCCTGGATGCCCACGTTCGGGTCCAGGCTGATCTCCACGAGGTCGTTGGCCACGTCGCCGGTGCTGTACCCGCTCCACCCCCAGTGGTAGGGGAGCCCGACCTGGTGCAGGGTCCGGCCTTGCACCGTCAGCGCGGTGATCCGGCTGGTCACGAGCACCCGGGCCTCGATGGCGTTTCGCGCCGTGACGATCGTGGCCCAGCCGAGATGCTCCAGCCCGCGCTCGGCCGCCAGTTCCGGCGAGACCTCGCAGAACATCTCGGGCTGCAGCTCGGCCAGGTAGGGCAGCCACCGGGACATGCCGCCGGCCGTATGATGCTCGGTCAGCCGGTAGGTGGTGGCCACGTACGGG
Organism: Streptosporangiaceae bacterium; assembly: GCA_025935815.1. Taxonomy (GTDB): domain Bacteria; phylum Actinomycetota; class Actinomycetes; order Streptosporangiales; family Streptosporangiaceae; genus Trebonia. The sequence goes on along the minus strand of JAICUO010000324.1, from coordinate 1,417 downwards.
AAGACGTCCGACCCCGGCTGCCCGCCGCTGGGCTGGAACCGGTTATCAGGGTGCTTGAACGGCAGCACCTGCCGGACCGGGTTCCGCTGCTGGCGGTACAGCAGGTTGCCGAACGGGGAGTCCTGCGGCTCGTAATGGGCGGGCAGCGGCCCGTCAAGCAGGCCGGCCGGCGCGTACAGCCACGCCTTGCCATCGGCCTGCATGATGAACGGGTCGGTTCCCGCCAGCGCCGCGGCACCGGTGGCATCCTCGCCCGGCAGGTAGTCCGGTGCCTTGTCGGGGACGAAGTCCGGGACATCGTGCCCGGTCCACTTGCCGCTGTCGGGGTCCCACCACACCAGGGCCTTGCGCTCGCTCCAGGGCTTGCCCTCGGGGTCGGCGGCGGCGCGGTTGTAAAGGACGCGCCGGTTCGCCGGCCAGGCCCAGCCCCATTCCTTGGCGATCCAGTCCTGCTCCTTGCCGGGCTTGCGCCGGGAGGCCTGGTTGACCCCGTCGGCGTAGACGCCGCAGTAGATCCAGCAGCCGCAGGCGGTGGAGCCGTCGTCGTTCAGTTCCAGGTAAGAGCCGACCGGGTCACCGTGTGCGTCAAAGCCGTTGATCTCGGCGAGGACGGCCTCGGCGACCGGCTCGGCGGTCTCCCCGAACGTCGGGTAGTCCCAGGTCAGGTCGAGCAGCGGCTTGTCCATGGCGTCGGTGGACCCGGCGAGCTTCTCCCGCAGCTTCCGGCCGAGGTGATACATGAACCACAGTTCGCTGCGCGCGTCGCCCGGCGGCTCGATCGCCTGGTGGTGCCACTGCAGCAGCCGCTGCGTGTTGGTGAAGCTGCCGCTCTTCTCGGTGTGGGCAGCGGCGGGCATGAAGAACACCTCGGTGCCGATGTCTGGCGTGCGCAGCTCGCCGGTCTCGATCTCCGGGCCGTCCTTCCAGAACATCGCCGACTCGATGAGCGAGAAGTCCCGCACCACCAGCCAGTCCAGCTTGGCCAGGCCCAGCCGCTGCAGCTTGGCGTTCGCCGAGCCGACGGCCGGGTTTTCCCCCATCAGGAAGTAGCCCTTGCAATCGCCGGCCAGCTGGGCCATCACGGTCTCGTAGGTGCCGTGGCTGCCGGTCAGCCGCGGCAGGTAGTCGAAGCAGAAGTCGTTGTCCGGCGTCGCGGCCGGCCCCCACCAGGCCTTGAGCAGGCTCACCAGGTAGGACCGCATGTCCGCCCAGAAGCCCTTGTCGGTCCCCTCGGCGGCGACGAACGTGTCGAGATCCTCGTTGGAATGCGCGTGCGGCATCGGGATGTAGCCCGGCAGCAGGTTGTAGAGCGTCGGGATGTCGGTCGAACCCTGGATCGACGCGTGGCCGCGCAGCGCCATGATGCCGCCGCCCGGCCGGCCCATGTTGCCGAGCAGCAGCTGCAGGATCGACGCCG
>JAICUO010000207.1 GCA_025935815.1 Streptosporangiaceae bacterium | reverse complement strand
GCAAGTGCGCCAGGTCCGGCGGGATGATCTCCCCCATCTCGCCCAGCGTGCAGGTGACGAGCGTGACGCGGGCGCCCTCGGCCGCGTACTTCGCCATCGTCGCCCCGGTCCCGATCGACTCGTCGTCCGGGTGCGCGTGCACCAGCAGCAAGCTCTGCTCAGTCATCCCTCTCCCCTCGGCGGCCTCCGCGTCGAGGCTACCGGCGCCCGCGAGCCTGCATCTCCGTGCGGGGCGGCGGGTGAGCCGGCCAGGTGCGGGTCCCGCGGTGCGGGGGGTGCGTTCGGGACTCGGAGTGGGTGCGGGGGGACTTGGGGGCGGGGGGGCTGGCAAGATCAGGGGGCATGACGGAAGACAGCTTTCCTCGGCAGCAGGCCCGGACCCGGCGGTTCACGCTGGGCGCGCCCCGGGCGTTTAGCGTCTCCCCGGACGGCGAAAGGGTGCTGTTCCTGCGCACCCGCAGCGGCGATGACCCGGTCACCTGCCTGTGGGAAGCCGACGCCGACGCCGGCGCCGAGCGGCTGGTCGCCGACCCGCGCGCCCTGGGCGCCGATGAGGACAAGCTGCCGCCGGAGGAGCGCGCCCGCCGGGAGCGGGTCCGCGAGACGGCGGGCGGAATCGTGTCGTACGCGACCGACCGGCAGCATGCGCTGGCCGTCTTCCCGCTATCGGGCCAGGTTTACGCGGTCCGGCTCGACGGCGGCGTCGGCGAGGGCAGCGGCGGCGAGCCGTTCCTGCTCCCGACGCGCACGCCGGCGCTGGACCCGCGGCCCGACCCGACGGGCAGCAAGGTCGCCTACGTCCACGAGGGGACGGTCCGCGTCCTGGACCTGGCGGCCAGCGAGGACGCCGCCGTCTCGCCGGCCCCGGAAAGCGCGACCGTGACGTACGGGCTGGCCGAGTTCGTCGCCGCTGAGGAGATGCACCGCACCCGGGGCTACTGGTGGTCCCCGGACGGCACCCGGCTGCTCATCGCGCGGGTCGACGACTCCCCCGTCCTGCGCTGGCACATCGCCGACCCGGCCAATCCCGAGCGCGAGCCGGTGACGGTCGCCTACCCGGCCGCCGGGACCCCCAACGCCGACGTGTCGCTGTACATCGCCAGCACCGCGAGCCAGGAATTCAAGCCCGTCGAATGGGACCGCGATACCTTCCCCTACCTGGCCACCGTGTCATGGGCGGACCGGCTCCTGATCGTCACGCAGACCCGTGACCAGAAGGTCATGCGGGTCATCGACGGCGAGGACGGCCAGGTGCTCCGCGAGGACAGCGACCCCGACTGGGTCGACGTCGTCCCCGGGGTGCCCGCGCAACTGCCGGACGGCCGGGTCGTGTGGACGGCGATGACGGAGGACACCCACCGGCTGCTCATCGCCGCGGCCGACGACCTGCGGTCGGCGCAGCCGCTGACCCCGCCCGGCCTGCAAGTCAGGCAGGTGCTTGGCACCGACGGGGACACCGTGTACTTCAGCGCGTCCATCGAGCCGACCGAGGTCGGGGTGTGGAGCTACTCCGCGACGGCCGGGCTCACCGAGGTAGCGACCGCGCCGGGCGTGCACTCCGCCACCGCCAACGGCGGCACCGTCGTGATCTCCAGCTCGGAACTGGGCGCGAGCCTCGGGTCCGTTGCGGTGCGGAAGGGGGAAAGGGCCGAGGCGACCGAGATCGCCTCCCGGGCGGACGAGCCGAACCTGCCCGCGCCGGAGCCGAGGTTCCTGTCGGCGGGACCGGAGGGGATCCGCACGGCCGTGCTGTTCCCGTCGTGGCACGAGCCGGGGTCGGGCCAGCTGCCGGTGCTGATGGACCCCTACGGCGGGCCACACGCGCAGCGGGTGCTCAAGGCGCGCGGCGCGTTCCTGGCGTCGCAGTGGCTCGCCGAGCAGGGTTTCGCGGTGGTCATCGCGGACGGGCGCGGCACTAGCGGGCGCGGTCCGGCCTGGGACCGCGCGGTGGCCGGGGACCTCGCCACGCCCGTGCTCGAGGACCAGGTCACGGCGCTCTTCGCGGCGGCCGCGCAGTTCCCTGACCTGGACACGAACCGGGTCGGCATCCGGGGCTGGTCGTTCGGCGGGTACCTCGCCGCGCTGGCGGTGCTGCGCCGCCCGGACGTGTTCCAGGCCGGGATCGCCGGCGCGCCAGTGACCGACTGGCGGCTGTATGACACGCATTACACCGAGCGCTACCTCGGCAACCCGGCCCTCGACGACCAGCCGTATAAGTCAAGTTCCCTTAATGATGACGCCCAACGAGCCGTGGCCGCGCGCTCCTTGCTCATCATCCACGGGCTGGCCGACGATAACGTGGTGGTGGCCCACTCGCTGCGCCTTTCCGCTTCGCTGCTGGCCGCGGGCTATCCGCACGCGGTCTTGCCGCTGTCGGGTGTGACGCACATGACTCCGCAGGAGGTCGTGGCCGAAAACCTGCTGTTGCTGCAGGTCGCGTTCCTGCGGGAGGCCCTCTCGGGAGGGGCAGTGTAGCCAGTCTCACATGCTGGATACACACCCTCATGCGGCATGCTTGGACTAACTGGATTAGGTTCGTGGCATTACGTGCGCGCGCCGGCACTGTCTCCCCGCCCGGGGCAAATCATCTGCCTCCTGACGCGCCGCGCTACGATCATGGACAAGGCAGCGAGGACGCTGAAGGATGACACAAGTTTCGGATGCGCCAGCTAGAACGCGGGCGCAGATCGCCGAGCGGACGCTCCGCAAGGACCGCTGGTGGCAGGCGCCAGCCATCGTCGTGACGCTGCTCACGATATGGGTTGCGTACGCCACCGCCCGGGTGTTCACCGGGCACTGGTACTTCGTGGAGCAGTACCACTACCTGACCCCGTTCTACTCGCCCTGTGTTAACGGCGAGTGCGTGCCCGGTTCTTCCAGCCTGGGCACGTGGATTCCCGCGGTTCCGCCGATTATCCCCTACGCGTTCGTGTCGCTGCCGTTCGTGCTCGGGTTCCGGTTGTCGTGCTACTACTACCGGCGCGCCTATTACCGCGCTTTCTGGCGCTCCCCCGCCGGGTGCGCGGTGCGCGAGCCGCACGCCAAGTACTCCGGCGAGACGAAGTTCCCGCTGATCATGCAGAACCTGCACCGCTACTTCTTCTTCATGGTGGTGCTCATCTCGATCCTCAACACCTGGGACGCCGCGCAGGCGTTCCGCGGGCCGGACGGGAACTTCGGCTTCGGCGTCGGGTCGCTGATCATCTTGGCCAACGTCATCCTGCTATGGGGCTACACGCTCGGGTGCCACTCGTGCCGGCACATCACCGGAGGGCGGCTCAAGCACTTCTCCAAGCACCCGGTCCGGTACTGGGCGTGGACGAAGGTCTCCTGGCTGAACGCCCGCCACATGCAGTTCGCCTGGATCACGCTGGGCACGCTGATGCTGACCGACCTGTACATCATGCTGGTCGCTGCGAACGTGTTCACCGAGCTCCGCTTCTACAACTAGATCCCGAACGGGCAATCGTTATGACCGACGAAGCTCTGCAATCTGCAGACATAGAGCGTTACTCCTACGACGTGGTAGTGATCGGCGCCGGCGGCTCCGGGCTGCGGGCGGCGATCGAGGCGCGCGCCCGGGGCAAGAAGACCGCGATCATCTCCAAGTCCCTGTTCGGCAAGGCGCATACCGTCATGGCCGAGGGCGGCGCGGCCGCCGCGATGGGCAACGTCAACCCCAATGACAACTGGCAGGTCCACTTCCGCGACACGATGCGCGGCGGGAAGTTCCTGAACAACCCGCGGATGGCCGAGCTGCACGCTAAGGAGGCCCCGGACCGCGTCTGGGAGCTGGAGGCGTGGGGCGCGATCTTCGACCGTACAGCCGACGGCAAGATCTCACAGCGCAACTTCGGCGGGCACGAGTACCCGCGGCTGGCGCACGTAGGCGACCGGACCGGCCTGGAGATGATCCGCACGCTGCAGCAGCGCGTGGTGGCGCTGCAGCAGGAGGACGCGAAGTCAGTGGGTGATCCCGAGGCTAACCTTCGGGTGTTCGCCGAGACGACGATCACCCGCCTGATCAAGGACTCCTCCGGGCGGATCGCCGGGGCGTTCGGCTACGCCCGCGACACCGGCCGCTTCGTGCTGTTCGAGGCACCCGCGATCATCTTGGCGACCGGCGGCATCGGGCGGACGTTCAAGGTCACCTCCAACTCCTGGGAGTACAGCGGCGACGGGCACGCGCTGGCGCTGCTGGCTGGCGCGCAGTTGATGAACATGGAATTCGTCCAGTTCCACCCGACCGGCATGGTGTGGCCGCTGTCGGTGGCCGGCCTGCTGGTCACCGAGTCGGTCCGTGGTGACGGCGGCGTGCTGCGCAACTCCGAGGGCAAGCGGTTCATGTTCAACTACGTGCCGGACGTGTTCCGGGCGCAGTACGCCGAGACCGAGGAAGAGGCCGACCGCTGGTACACCGACCAGGCCAACAACCGGCGTCCGCCGGAACTGCTGCCGCGAGATGAGGTCGCCCGGTCGATCAACTCCGAGATCAAGGCTGGTCGCGGGACAGAGCACGGTGGCGTTTTCCTCGACGTGGCTTCCCGGTTGCCGGCCGAGGAGATCCTGCGCAAGCTGCCATCCATGCACCACCAGTTCCTGGAGCTGGCCGGCGTCGACATCACCAAGGAGCCGATGGAGATCGGCCCCACATGTCACTACGTGATGGGCGGCATCGAGGTCGACCCGGACACCGCCGCCTCCTCGGTGCCCGGCCTGTTCGCGGCCGGCGAGGTGTCCGGCGGCATGCACGGCTCGAACCGGCTAGGCGGCAATTCGCTGTCGGACCTGCTCGTGTTCGGCAAGCGGGCCGGCGACGGCGCGGTGGACTACCTAGAGTCACTTGGCTCCGCGGTACCAGCGGTCTCGCAGTCTGACCTTGATGCCGCGCTGGCCGAGGCGCTCGCGCCGCTGCAGCGCACCGAGGGCGAGAACCCGTACACCGTGCACCACGAGCTGCAGCAGACGATGAACGACCTGGTCGGCCTCATCCGCCGCGAGTCGGAGCTCAAGCAAGCCCCTGAGGAGCTGGTGAAGTTCAACGAGCGGGCCGCCTCGGTGGCGGTGCCCGGTGGCCGGGCCTACAACCCCGGCTGGCATTACGCGCTTGACCTGCGCAACATGCTGCTGGTGGCCGAGTGCGTGGCGCTGGCGGCGCTGGAGCGGCAGGAGTCGCGCGGCGGGCACACCCGGGAGGACTACCCGGTGATGTCGCCCGAGTGGCGCAAGGAGAACCTGATCCTCACGCTCTCGGGTGACCAGGTCGCACTGACCCACAAGCCGATACCGGCGATCCGGCCGGACCTGCTCGCGCTGTTCGAGCTGGTCGAGCTGAAGAAGTACATGACGGAGGAAGAGCTGACCGTGCTGGAGACGGCTACGCCTGCTCCGCTGTCGGATGAGGCGCAGGAGGGCCACTGATGGGATACCTGGCGAAGTTCAAGGTCTGGCGGGGGGACGCGGGCGCCGGGATCTTGACGGACTACGAGGTTGAGGTCAACGAGGGCGAGGTCGTCCTCGACGTGCTGCACCGGCTGCAGGCCACGCAGACCCCCGACCTGGCAGTCCGGTGGAACTGCAAGGCCGGCAAGTGCGGCTCGTGCTCCATGGAGATCAACGGCCGCCCCCGGCTGGGCTGCATGACCCGGATGTCGACGTTCACCCAGGACGAGGTCCTGACGATCACGCCGGTGCGGACGTTCCCGGTGATCCGGGACCTGGTCACTGACGTGTCGTTCAACTACGAGAAGGCGCGGCAGATCCCGTCGTTCACGCCGGACCCGTCGATCAAGCCGGGCGAGTTCCGGATGCAGCAAGAGGACGTGAACCGGTCGCAGGAATTCCGCAAGTGCATTGAGTGCTTCCTGTGCCAGAACGTCTGCCACGTGATCCGCGATCATCCGGAGAACGAGTCGGCGTTCGCGGGCCCGCGGTTCCTCATGCGGGTCGCCGAGCTTGAGATGCACCCGGCCGATGAGGCGGACCGGCGCGACATCGCGCAGGACGACTTCGGCCTCGGCTACTGCAACATCACCAAGTGCTGCACCGAGGTCTGTCCGGAGCACATCAAGATCACCGACAACGCGCTCATCCCGATGAAGGAGCGCGTGGCGGGCCGCAAGTACGACCCGCTGGTGTGGCTGGGCTCGAAGATCTCCCGCCGCCCGTCGGCCAAGGGAACCCCGGCGATCCCCGCCAAGAAGGGGTAGCCTCCCCGGCTGGATAAGCCGAAGGCCCCGGCTCGCCCTGCGGCGACCGGGGCCTTCGCGCTGGCCAAGGACCGTTGGCGCGGGCGGTCAGGCGACTCGCCAGGTTGACGCGAGGGCGGTGGAGCAGGTGCCCAGCACTAGCTTGGTCCCCGTGGTGCCCCCCGCCGGGACCGTGATGCACAGACCGGTCGCCGGGTTCTTGAGCTCCACGGCGATGTTGCCCGCCGCGACCAGCTGCCACTGCTGCGTCGGGGTGGTGTTGCTGCACGCGACGATCGACATGGTCGACCCGGCTGTCGTGTGCTCGGCGAGGCACCGGCCGTTCGCTTGCAGCGCGAGCGTGCCCGACGGCGCCGGAGTCCAGTTCTGCGCGGTGGAGGTGGCGCAGGTGACGAGGGCGGCGGTGGCCCCCGACAGGCCCAGGCAGCGGGCGCCCACCCCGGAGGTGACCGGCCCCGCCGGGCGCGTCCAGTGCTGGTTGACCTTGCTGGCCACGTTCTGGCAGGTCGCCAGCGTCGGCCGGGTGCCGCTCGCCGCCGCCGCCGACGGGCCGTTCAGGCACGTCCCGTAGCGGACGCTGACCAGCGCGCCGAAGGTGCCGGCCCGCCACTGCTCGGCCGGGCTGGTGTTGCAGGTCATGAGGATCAGGCTCGTCCCGCTGGACTCCAGGCAGTGGCCGAGGACCCGGATGGTGCCGTCCTGCGCGGCGGTCCAGCTCTGGTTGGTCTTGCCGTTGCAGGTGGCCAGGTCGATCGCGGTCCCGTTGGCCGTCTTGGATGACGGGTCATCGAGGCACAGGTTGCTGCCGCCGTGCTGGCGGATGGTCCCCGCCGGTCCGGAGTTCGCCGCCGCCCTGATCGTCCAGGTGACCGCCACGGCCCCGGTGCCCCCGAGGGCGTCCGACGCGCTCGCGGTGACGCTGTAGCTGCCCGCGGCGGCTGGCCATCCGGTCACCACGCCCGTGGAGCCCATGGTCAGTCCGGACGGCAGGCCCGTCGCCTTGATGGTCGGGTGGTAGCCCGCGGCCAGGTCCGGGCCGGACGCGCTGACCCGGGTCGACACCGCAGACCCGGTCGTGGTGGTGAGGGCGGGGGCGCTCAGCGCGATGCCCTTCATCTGATCGAGGTCGACCTGGCCGGTGATGCCGTTGACCGTGCCCGTGGACGACGATTGCCAGAAGGTGTAGGCACTCCAGGCCGCCGGGACCACCGGGCTGCTGACGTCCCAGTCCGCCACCCAGAACGGGTCCGCCGTGAACTGGGTGCTGTTGCCCGTGCAGTCCTGCCACCAGGACTGGACGGTGCCGGATGCCGTCAGGCCGGCGTTCGAGTAGATGACCGGGGCGACGCCAGTCTGCGCCTTGGCGGCGTCCACGAATGACTGGATCCAGCTCACCATGGTGGGCGCGTCGAGCCCGTAGCATTCCTGGTTCGGGAAGTTCGAATGGTCCCACTCCAGGTCCAGCACGACGGGCAGCCACTGGCTCCCGGCCTGGTACGGATGACCGGAGACGCTGTTGATCACGGTCCATCCGAGGGAGAACTGCTCCGCCCCGGTGAATGTCGGGTCGGTGGCGAACCGGCCCGGGTTGGCGAACACGTACGGCATCACCCGCAGTCCGGCGGCGAGAGCGCCGGTCGCCTGGGAGCCGTAGCTCGCGTTCACGACCGTCTTGCCCTGGGCGGCCTCGATCCCGGTGAAGGACATGCCCGCCGCCTTCACCTTGGACCAGTCGGTCACCGTCGTGAACCCGGAGACGTCGACCCCGCGGACGATAGGGGCGGTGACGGTAGCGGCCGGCCGGGTGCCGGCGAGGGGCGCGGTGCTGGCGACGGCCGCGGCCCGCGAGGGTGCCGCCGCGCCGAGCGGCAGCGTCAGGCCAGCGATCACGGCGAGCGCCGCGATGATGATTGCGGTTCCGCTAGCCACGCGTATACGCCCAGCGGTCCAACTTCCCCGGTGTCGTCCCGTCACATCGCGGCAGCCTAGCAGCGGCCCAGGTCGACGCGTGTGAATACGCGTCAAACCGGCGATATGAGTTCGAATCACCATGCGGTAACGGATGCCGCGAATCCCCGCTGCCCGCCACTCCCCTGCCTGGTCACGGATAACATGACCGGGGCGGGGCGCGGTGGCTTGCCCGCAAAGCGAAAGGGCACGATGGATCCCACCCTGACCTACCCGGAAGCGATCGTCGTGGGGCTCTTCCAGGGCGTCACCGAGCTCTTCCCGGTCTCCAGCCTCGGCCACAGCGTCCTGATACCGGCGCTCGTCGGCGGGAACTGGAAGGCCGACCTCGACGTGACGGCCGCGCAGTCCCCGTACCTGGCGTTCATCGTCGGGATGCACGTCGCCACCGCGATCGCGATGATCATCTACTTCTGGCGGGACTGGCTGCGGATCGTCAAGGGCTTCTTCGGCTCGTTCAGCCAGATCACCAGCCCCGTGCCGGGCACCCGGCGGTTCGACCTGGGCGACACCGACCAGAAGCTCGCGTGGATGATCATCTTGGGCACCATCCCGGTCGGGCTGGCCGGAGTGGCCCTGGACCACACGGTCCGCACGGTGTTCGCCAAGCCCATTCCGACGGCGATCTTCCTGGCCATCAACGGCCTGATCCTGTTCGGCGGCGAATTCATGCGCCGGCGGCGCGCCGGCCTCGAAGCCGAGCAGGCCCTTGATGAGCGCCAGATGGCGCCGGGCCGCCGCAGTGCTGAATATGACCGGGCGGGATACGGCGACCCGGCGGGGCATGACAGGGCCGGGTACGCCGGGCGCGAGGCCTACGGGAATCGTGACCCGTACGGGGACGGCGACCCCTACCGCGCCGGCTCACAGCACGGTCCCGGTCAGTACGGGGGTAGCCAGTACGGGGGCGGCGGGCGGCACCGTGCGGTGAGCCATGCCTCCGGGCAGCGCGCCGTCAAGCAGCATGAGGCCGACCGGGCGATCAGGGCCGATCAGCGGATCACCCGGCTGAGCTGGCTGAGCGCCCTCGCCCTCGGCGCGAGCCAGATCCTGGCGCTTTTGCCGGGAATCAGCCGGGACGGCAGCGTCATGGTCGCGGGCCTGGTCCGGGGGCTATCCCGGCAGGACGCCGCGCGGTTCTCGTTCCTGCTGTCCGCGCCGGTCATCTTCGCCGCCGGGGTGTTCAAGGCCAGTGAGCTGCTCGGCTCGGAGACGGCGGGCATCCGGGGCCAGATCCTGGTCGGCTCGATCATCTCCGGCATCGGCGCTTACCTCGCGCTGCGGTTCCTCGACAAGTACCTGTCCAACCCCAAGCGAACGCTGACGCCGTTCGCGGTCTACTGCCTCGTCATGGGCATCGGCAGCGCCCTCTACCTGGGAATTGGCTAGGACCGGAGCCAGAAACCGGTGCGCCGGATCCGGGCGTGGGGTAGCTTTTCCGGCGTGTCACCTGATGAGCCAGTTTGCAATGACCTGTCCGGTATGGTGCTTCACCTGGCTGGCGCGGCGGGCCAGGTGAGCCTGGCGCTCACCGCCAGCTCGGCTGGTGCCCGCGCGAGCGTTGACCAGCACGCCGCGGAGATACGGGACGCCCTGGCCAGGCGGGGGCGAGAGGTCACCCCCGCCGCCCTGCTCAGCTACGCGCAAGGGTTCGCCGAGGCCGCGATCGCCCGCGGATGGCGGCCGCCCCACGGCCGGGACAACCCGCACGACGCGGCGGCCGGCTGGACGGGCCACCGCAATGTCCTGGACTGGGAGTCGCTGCGGCTCGCCGCGGTGTGCCGGATGCTGATCGAGTCGCAGGGCGGGGGCGGTCGTAGCGCCGGGGGCGGTAGCGGCGTTTAGAGCGGGGCGCGGCTCAGGCTAGCTCGCCTCGGGAGATACGCCCGCGCATGCGGCCGCGCTCCTTGCCGTCGAGGACGTTCTTGCGGAGCCGGATGGCGCTCGGGGTTACCTCAACGGACTCGTCGTCGGCGCAGAATTCCAGGGCCTGCTCCAGGCTGAGGATCCGCGGCGGCACCAGTCGCTCCAGTTCCTCTCCCGTGGACTGGCGGACGTTGGTGACCTTCTTCTCCTTGGTGATGTTGACGTCCATGTCGTCGGCGCGGGAGTTCTCCCCGACGATCATGCCCTCGTACACCTCAGTGGTCGGGGAAACCATCAGCGCCCCGCGCTCTTGCAGGTTGAACATGGCGTAGGAGGACGCCACGCCCGACCGGTCGGCGACCAGGGAACCGGTCGCCCGGCCGCGGATGTCGCCGGCCCACGGCTCGTAGGCCTCGAAGACGTGGTGCGCGATGCCGGTGCCGCGGGTCTCGGTGAGGAACTGGGTACGGAACCCGATCAGCCCGCGCGACGGGACCAGGAACACCAGCCGGACCCACCCGGTGCCGTGGTTGGTCATCGCCTCCATCCGGCCGCGGCGCACCGAGACCAGCTGGGTCACCGCGCCGAGGTACTCCTCCGGCACGTCCACCGACAGCCGCTCGACCGGCTCGTGCAGCTTGCCGTTGATCTCCCTGGTCACGGCGGCGGGACGGCCGACTGTGAGCTCGTAGCCTTCCCGGCGCATCGTCTCCACCAAGACCGCGAGCGCGAGCTCGCCGCGGCCGCGTACTTCCCAGGCGTCCGGCCGCTCGGGGGGGAGGATCTGCAGCGACACGTTGCCGACCAGCTCGCGGTCCAGCCGGTCCTTGACCAGCCGGGCGGTGACCTTGGTGCCCTTCTCCCGGCCGGAGATCGGTGAGGTGTTCGTGCCGATCGTCATCGAGATGGCCGGCTCGTCGACGGTGATCAGCGGGAGCGGGCGCGGGTCGTTCGGGTCGGCGAGCGTGTCGCCGATCATGATGTCGGGGATGCCAGCGATCGCGACGATGTCCCCCGGGCCCGCGGAGTCGGCGGGGACGCGCTCCAGGGCCTCGGTGCGCAGCAGCTCGGAGATCTTGACGCGTTCCACGGTGCCGTCGTGCTTGCACCAGGCGACCTGCTGGCCGCGGGTCAGCATGCCGTTGTATACCCGGCACAGCGCGATGCGTCCCAGGTAGGACGAGGCGTCGAGGTTGGTCACGTGCGCCTGCAGCGGGGCGTCGGGGTCGTAGGCGGGAGCCGGGACGGTCTCGCGGATGACGTCGAACAGCGGCTCCAGGTTGTCGCTGTCGGGCATCTCGCCGTCCTTGGGCCGGTTCAGTGAGGCCCGGCCGGCCCGGGCGGCGGCGTAGACGACGGGGAACTCGATCTGCTCCTCGCTGGCGTCCAGGTCGATGAACAGCTCATAGCACGCGTCGATGACCTCGGCGATCCGCGCGTCGGGGCGATCCACCTTGTTGATCACCAAGATGACGGGGAGACTGGCCTCCAGGGTCTTGCGCAAGACGAAGCGGGTCTGCGGCAGCGGCCCCTCGCTGGCGTCGACGAGCAGCACCACGCCGTCAACCATCGACAGGCCGCGCTCGACCTCGCCGCCGAAGTCGGCGTGGCCGGGGGTGTCGATGATGTTGACGGTCAGCCCGCCGTGCTTGACCGCGGTGTTCTTCGCGAGGATCGTGATGCCCTT
>JAICUO010000565.1 GCA_025935815.1 Streptosporangiaceae bacterium | reverse complement strand
TCGCGAACATCTTGAGCGCCGTTAGTTAGGCCGCGCGGCGCGCCATAACTAACGGCACTGGGGTTCTAGGCAATGGGTTCGATCAAGAGTCGGACTGGCCCGGATCCGATATGTCACCATGTGCGAGTGGTCGTGATCCTTCCGGAGTCGCTTGACCTCCTCTTGACGCTGCAGGGCAATGTCGTTACTCACTCGCAGGCTGCCGAGCGAGGCAAGTCACGGCACGAAATCGCGACGTTGCATCGGACCGGGCGCTGGCAGCGACTGCATCGCGGCGTTTACTACGCGATCCCCGGGCCGGTGCCACGCGAGGCGGAACTGTGGGGCGCGATCTTGCGCGTCGGCCACGGCGCGGTGCTCAGCCACGAGACGGCCGCCGAGGTGTGGCGCATCACTGACGCGCGCTCGGCCGTGATCCACGTCAGCGTTCCCCGCAAGGCAGGGCCGGTACCGACGCCAGCGGGCACGCGAGTCCATTACTCGGCGCGGCTGCCGAGGGCAGAGTTCGCGGCGGCCGTCGCGATGAAGATGCCGCCCGTTGTCGGGGCGGCCGAAACAGTCCTTGACCTCGCCGCCACCTCCCCCACCGCCGAGGAAGCGGTCGCTTGGGCGATCAAGGCATGTCAACGGCGCAAGGCCGACCCCGTCCTCATCGCCATGATCATGACCGAACCGGGTCACCGCCAGATCCGCTGGCGGCGCGACCTGCATGACGCGCTGGCTGAGATCCGCGCGGGCGTGGAATCCCCGCTGGAGCGACGTTACCTTCGCGACGTCGAGAAGGCGCACCGGCTACCGGTCGGCGCGCGGCAGGTCAAGACCAAGCGCGGTGCGTCCGTGCAGTTCCACGATGTGCGCTACCAGGAGTACGGCGTGGGAGTGGAACTGGACGGGGTGGCCTACCATCCCGCCGACGCCTGGGACCGGGATGACGCCCGCGACAACAGCAGCACCCTGGAAGGCATTCGCACCCTGCGATACGGGTGGATCCGCGTGGCCTACCACCCCTGCGCGGTGGCGCACGAGGTGTGGTCGCTGCTGGTACGGTGCGGGTATCCCGGCGACTTCCAGCGGTGCGGCCCCGCGTGCACGGCCCCTGCGCGCCCGCGAGTGCCGGTAGTTATGCCGCGAGGCGCGGCATAAGTCGCGGCGCTCGGCAGGGGCGGCGGCGAGCGCGGTTCGCTGCTCGGCGATCAGTTCGGCGAGGGCGGGGCGGGCACCGCGGCACAGGCCGGGGAAGTTCAGGAAGCCGTGCGGCATGCCTGGGTACTCGGTGAGCTTAACCGGGACGCCGGCGGCCCGGAGGGCGTCGGCGTACCGTACGCCGTCGTCGCGCAGCGGGTCGTGCTCGGCCACGACGATCAGGGCGGGCGGCAGGCCCGCGTGCGACTTGGCGAGCATCGGGGAGGCCATCGGGTTGGCGCGGTCCCCGTCGGGGCCGAGGTACAGCGTCCGGTAGACGGTCATCTCCGCGCCGGACAGGAACGGGGCGTTCGGGTTGGCGCGCGCCGACGCCGTCGCCGAGCCGGCCTCGGTCATGTCGGTGGACGGGTACAGCAGCGCCTGGTGGGCGATCGCCGGGCCCTCGCGCTCCAGCGCGCGCAGGCACATCACGGCCGACAGGTTGCCGCCGGCACTCTCCCCCATCACGGTGACCGGGCCGCCCGCGCCAAGATCGGCGGCGTGCGCGGCGGCCCACGTCAGGGCGGCGTAGCAGTCCTCGATGGCGCACGGGAAGCGGTGCGTGGGCGCGAGCCGGTAATCAACCGACACCACGACCGCGCCGACGCCCGCCGCCACGCGGGAGCACAGCCAGTCGCCCATCCGGATGTCCCCGAAGACGAACCCGCCGCCGTGGAAGTAAAGGACCAGCGGCCGCGCTGTGCCGGACGCAACCGTGCCGGACGCAACCGTGCCGGATACCGGGCCGGCCGGGCGGTACACGCGCACGGGGACCTGGCCGCCGGGCCCGGGAATCGACTGGCTGGTGACGTCAACGCCCGGCGCGGTCGCCCCGAAGATCCAGTCGGTCACCCGGCCGGCCGGGAACTCGCGGCTCTGCATGGCGATGACCTGCTCCTCGGTCTTCCCCGCGACCGAGGACTGCCGCCGCGTGAGCCACGCGAATGCGCGTACCCGCAGGTCCATCCGAGCCATCCGGTACTCCCTTGCACCCGAGATCATCACTCGCTAGATCTGAGAGTTGTTATCTCACCGGGCCTCGACGCTGCGCAAGACGGTGGCGACGAAGTTGTCGAGGATCTCCTTGCGCGCCGACCGCGGGTGCTCCGGGCTGGTGATCAGCACCGCGTAGAGGCCGAGCATGAAGAACTGGGCAGCGCGCAGCCCGTCGGCGCCGGGATATGCCTCGCCGCGCTCGCGGGCACGCTCGACGGACTCGACGACCAGCGTCATCATGGAGTACTTGGTCCACTGGTCGGTGGCGGGCTGCAGTTCCGGGCGGCGCGGGGAGAGTGGCGGGCTGCAGTTCCGGGCGGCGCGGGGAGAGGTGCATGCCGAGCATCTCGCGGAACAGCACCTTGCCGACGCGGCGGTCCATCGTTGGCCGGGCCGCCGCTGGCCAAGGACGTCCGGCTGACCGTGGCGGTCGCCGAGGCCGCCGCGCTGGATGTCTCCGGAAACCCGCTCGTGGCGGCGGCCAACGCCGCCCTCGCCCTCATGAACGTCCCGTGCTGACTTCCGGGAACGCCAATTTCCTGGCACGCTGATGGTTCGCGACGTTTGAGAGGGATAGCCAGGTTGGACAACATCGTTGTCGTCGGGGGCGGCGCGGCGGGTGTCGCCGCCGTGGAGACGCTGCGGGCCGGCGGGTTCACCGGGTCGCTGGCCCTCGTATGCGGCGAGCCGGAGCTCCCCTACGACCGGCCGCCGCTGTCCAAGCAGGTCCTCACCGGCGCCTGGGATCCCGACCGGACCCGCTTCCGCCAGGCGAGCCACTACGCGGACCTGAACGTCCGGCTCGTGCACGGCGCGGCGAGGTCACTGGACGCCGCCAGCCGCACGGTGGAGCTCGGCGACGGCTACCGCCTCGGATACGACGGCCTGATCATCGCGACCGGAGTGCGGCCGCGCCTGCTGCCGTCCGGGCACGACCTGGCCGGCGTCCACGTGCTGCGCGGCCTGGCGGACGTGGCCGCGCTGCGGAGCGCCTTCGACGCTGCCTCGGGGGACGCTGCTTCCGGGGACGCTGCCTCCGGGAACGCTGCCTCCGGGAACGCTGCCTCGGGAGATACTGCCTCGGGAGACGGTGCCCCCGGGCGGGTGGTGATCGTGGGCGCTGGCTTCCTCGGGATGGAGGTCGCCGCCGCCGCGCGGGGCCTGGGCTTGCACGTCACGGTGGTAGACCCGCTGCCCGAGCCGATGGTCCGCCAGGTCGGCCCGGTCATCGGCGCCGCCATCGCCGCGCTGCACCGCGGTCAGGGGGTCATCGTCCGCACCGGGATCGGCGTGACCAGCCTGATCGGCACGGCCGGAGACCTTGCCGGAGCCGCTGGCGGGACGGACCGGGTCACCGGCGTCGCCCTCGACGACGGCTCAACGGTCCCGGCCGACTGCGTGCTGGTCGCCATCGGCGCCGTGCCGGAAACGGAGTGGCTGGCCGGCTCGGGCCTGAGCCTCGGCAACGGCGTTGAGTGCGACCCCTTCCTTCGCGCGGCCCCCGGCGTGTACGCGGCCGGCGACGTCGCCTCATGGCCTAGCCCCCGCTACCAGCGAAGAATCCGGATCGAGCATCGGATGAACGCGACCGAGATGGGCATCTGCGCGGCGAAGAACCTGCTGGGCGAGGCCGCGGGCGGGGAACTGGAGGCGTTCGACCCGCTGCCGTACTTCTGGAGCGACCAGTACAAGGTGAAGCTCCAGGTGCACGGGGACTTGTCCGCCGACTGCACGCCCACGATCGAGGAGGGCTCCGTCGAGGGCGGGAAGTTCGTGGCCGTCTTCCGCCGCGACGGCGTGCCGAGCGCGGTGCTCGGCTGGAGCTCCGCCGCCCGGATGCCCGGCTACCGGAAGCTGCTGCTCGGGTGAGCCTCGGCGAGGAAGAGCGCATCCAGCCGGACCCCGCGCTCGTCAAGGACCCTGCGCTCGTCAAGGACCCCGCACTCGTCAAGGACGCTGCACTCGTCAAGGACCCTGAGCTTGCCAAGCAGCCTGAACTCGCCCGCCGTCACAGCAAGCACATGCTGTCCGAGCTGCAGTTCCTCCCCGAGCGGGACGGCCTGGACCGTGGCGCGATCCACGGGGAGGCCCAGGTCACCCCGTTCATGCACGTCCCGGGCGCGACCCACCTGCGCACGTCCGTGCTGGCCATGTGGTCGGACATGCTCGGCGGCATCTTGTCGCTGACCGCCATGCGGCCCCGCGTCTCGGTCACCCTGGAACTCGACGTTCACCTGTACCGGCCCGCCCCGGCCTCCGGCGTCGTGCGCGCCGAGGGGCGCACCACCAAGGCGGGGCGCTCGGTCCATGTCGCGGAGGTCTCGTTCCGCGATGAGGCGGGCGAGGAGTTCGGCTTCAGCACCACCACGTTCATGGCCGCCCACGACACCTCGTTCACTGTGCCATCGACATTCACTGTGCCATCGACATTCACTGTGCCATCGACGAGGACGCCCGTGAAGATCCAGCGGAACCTGAACCGCTTGTCGGTGCCCCTGGCGGAGCGGGCGCGGCTGCGGCGCGGCGAGCGCGGGGTGGCCGAGCTTCCGCTGTCCGAGGACGGCCTCAACTCCACCGACACCATGCACGGGGGACTCATCGCCCTGGTCGCCGAGGAATCGGTGCTGACCCTGGCGGAGCCGGGCGCCATGGTGTGCTCGCTGCAGGTGCGGTACCTGTCCCCCGTCCGCACCGGCCCCGCGGTGGCGACGGCGGCCGGGCGGGACGGGTTGTACCGCTGCGAGCTCCGCGACTCCGGAAACGGCAACCGGCTAGCCGCCCTGGCGACCGTGCGCACGTTCTAGGGCGGCTAGCCCTGGCGACAGGGACGCGACCCGCGCCGCTAGTGTCCGCCGGAGGCGGATGCCGACGGCCACGCGTTCCCTCGCGCGGCCGTCGGCGGCGGTGTGCGGCGCCCGGAGGCTGCGGGCGTCACGCAGACTGGGTCTGGCGGGCCGGGGCGGCCATCCGCTTGGGGCTGTACTGGTAATTGGTGATGAGGCTCACGGCGAGCAC
>JAICUO010000363.1 GCA_025935815.1 Streptosporangiaceae bacterium | reverse complement strand
TACCTGAAGGCAGGTGCCCCCCTCGATCCGCCCCGAGTCACCGAAGGATGACGATGAGCCCGCTACCCCGTGTCTCGGAAAGCACCGCCCCGGAAAGCACCGCCCCGGAAAACACCGCCCCGGACGTGCTGCTGCTGTACCCGCCCATCACCGACCCGACGTCGCCCTACCACTCGCTGACCTACCTCGACTCCTACGCCCGGTCCCGGGGGTACCCGGCGGCGGACGTCATCGACGTCAACGTGGAGGCGTTCCACCACAGTTACACCCCAGACGCGGCCGTGTGGCTGGCGGGCCGGGTCGCCGCCGCCCGGCGCGACCAGCCCGGCGGCGTCCGCGGGCAGGCCATCATGCTCGAGGTCGGCGACCCGGACCCGGACGCGGTGCGGTCAGCCGTCGGCGTGCTCCAAGACCCCGCCCGGTTCTACGACTACGGGCAGTACTACCACGCCGTCAGCCAGGTTCAGAGCTGGATGAGCTGCCTGGGCGCGACCGGCATCCCCGGGCAGTTCCGCGCGGGGTTCCAGCTTGCCCCGCTGCCGCAGTTCCAGGGCGGCCCGGCCGCCACGATGGCCGATCCCCGCGAGCTCGCGCGGCTCAGCCGCCCGTTCGAGCCGTACTACGAGCAGGTGCTGCTGCCCCGGATCCGCGCCCGGGGATACGACGTCATCGGGATCAACATCACCTACACCTGGCAGCTGCCGTTCGCGCTGTGGCTGGCTCACCGGGTCCGCCGCGCGGCCCCGGATGCCTTCCTGATCGCCGGCGGCACGGAGGTCGCCAGCATCTGGAAGTACTCGCTTGACAAGCAGACGTACGCGCAGCTCTTCGACGACTTCGACGCCACCGTCGTCGGTGAGGGCGAGGCCGCCTACGTGGCCATCCTGGACAGCCGCCGCCGCGGGACGCTGCCCGAGGGCCAGCCGAACGTGCACCTGCACCCCCGCTACGGGGCCCGCCGCAGCCTGCCCATCCACTACGAGCGGCTGGGCGACATCCCGGCCCCGGACTTCAGCGGCGTTGACTTCGGCCAGTACCTCAGCCCTGAGCCGTTCGTGTACTACTCGCCCACCCGGGGCTGCTACTGGAACAAGTGCACGTTCTGCGATTACGGCCTCAACAGCGGCAGCCCGACCAGCCCGTGGCGGCAGTCCCAGGACGAGCGCATGCTCGAGGACGTCCGCGCGATCAGCAAGTACTCCCGGTTCATCTACTTCTCGGTAGACGTGCTGGCCCCCGCCACGCTCTTGCGCTTCGCCGAGCGGGCCGTCGCCGAGCGGCTCGACATCCGGTGGGGGGCCGAGGTCCGCCTGGAGAAGTACTGGTCGCCCGAGCGGTGCGCCCTGCTGCGTGAAAGCGGCTGCGTGGCGGTCTCGGTGGGCTTCGAGTCGGGTAACCAGCGGGTCCTCGACCTGATCGACAAGGGCACCAAGCCGGCCCAGGTGCGGCAGACGATCGAGGCGATGCACGCGGCCGACATCGGCGTCCAGGTGCTGGGGTTCACCGGGTTCCCGACCGAGACCTTCGAGGAAGCCAAGGACAGCATCGACTTCCTGGTGGAGACCCGCGACCTGTGGGTGTTCGGCGGCCTCGGCGACTTCGTCTTGACCCCGGGCTCGATCGTCGCCCGGGAGCCGGAGCGCTTCGGCCTCTCCAACGTCCGCCCGTCCCCGGGCGAGGGCGTCGCCCGGCACCTGACCTATGACGAGCCCGTCACCGCGGCGGCGCGCGAGGCCGTCGCCCGGGAGAAGCGGCGGCTGCGCACCACCCGCACCAACCGGCCGTGGCTGGGCGGGACCGACACCCCGCACTCCTACCTCTACCTCGACCGGTTCCGCACCGCGACGCTGCCGATGCTCCAGGCCGGTCACCGGCTGTGCCCCGGCGACGCCGACCAGGCCTTCCAGGTCAATGGCGCGCTCATCGACCACCCCGGGGCCGAGGTCATGGGCGCCTACCAGGCCCTGCTCGGCGACGCCGGGCAGGCACCGGATGAGAAGCGGGCCGCCTTCCGCCGCCTGGACGGCCGGGTCCTGCTGCTGCAGCGCGGCGTGGCCCAGTTGCTGAGCATCTTCGCCGAGCCGACCACGCTGGCCACCGCCCGCCGCAATCGCCTGTGGATGCTGGATGAGGCCACCGCCAACCGGACCTGGGACCTGCTGATCCGCTACGGCGCGATCCGCCGGGTCTCCGCGGACACGGTGCTCGAAACGGACACGGCCCTCGAAACGGACACGGCCCTCGAAACGGACGCGGCGCCGGAGGCGGCGGCGGCCATACTCGCCGGAGCGGCACGCTGAATTCCGCGTAAAGCCCCTGACCCGAAAGTCTAATAGCTCCGCGGGCGCCGGCGACCGACACTGATTATGCCGGGACGACGCCCGCTGGAGGGAAACATGACCGTGGTTAATTCCGTGGCGAATGAACACCCGAATGACCTTGGCGCGCTTTCCGGGGAAGTCGTCCAGCGGCGGATGACGGTCGATGAATTCGCCAGCCATATCGGCATGTCCGCGCGGAACATCCGCGCCTTGCAAGGGCGCGGGCTGCTTCCCCCGCCGGTACGGCATGGCCGCCGGGCGTTTTACCTGGACCACCACGTCGATCGCGCGGAGGCCATCAAGGACCTGCAGCGGCAGGGGTTCAACCTGTTCGCCATCGGCTCGGTGCTCGGCACCGGGGAGACTGACCCCCAGGCGGCCGCGATGGTGGCCCTGCTGGACCGGCTGGCCAGCCGCTATCCCGCTCTCATCGCGGCGCTCCAGCGTCATCGGATTGTCGCCGCGACCGCGGACGGCCAGCTGCGGGTGATCCGCCCGAAG
Source organism: Streptosporangiaceae bacterium (assembly GCA_025935815.1). Classification (GTDB taxonomy): domain Bacteria; phylum Actinomycetota; class Actinomycetes; order Streptosporangiales; family Streptosporangiaceae; genus Trebonia. Next base: position 5,062 of record JAICUO010000363.1, on the reverse strand, counting down.
GCCATCCAGACTGCGCTGGCCCTGCGCGAGCTGGGCGTTCCCCTGCCCGCCGCGATCGGCGCCCTCGTCTCGGTGCTCAACGCCGCCGACTCCTTCTCCGGTGAGCTGCTTCGCGTGGTGCACGGCGAGATCGTGGATAACTGGGATCCCAGCCGCGGCCCTGGCCTTGGCGCGCAGCCCATGATGCGGACGCAGACCGTCGTGACGCTGCTCAGCGAGGCGCAGCGGGTCGTGCTCGAGAATGCCGGGTCGGACCTGGTGCGCGGGGTGCTCGACGGGAACCGGTAACGCGCGCCCCGGGCCCCGGGCTGTGCGGCCCCGGGCGAGGCGGCCTCAGACTATCTTGAGCGCCGCGGAATGCGCCTCGACCTCGTGGTCGGAAACCGCGTCCAGGCGCTCCTTGACCGAGTTGAGGACGGCGACTTCCGCCTCGGTGAGCTGGGCGAGCACCGCCCGCTGCTCCTCGTCGAGGAGGTCGACCGGATTCCCGGCCCGCCGCAGGGCCTCCAGGGCGTCGAATGGCATGAATGACTCGATTCTGCACAGACATAATCAGCTATGGCGAGCCTAGCCCGGCCGCCGGGCCGCAACAATGAGACTTTCGGGTCATTCCGCGCTTGCGTTAGACGCTGACGAGATAATCAGCGCCGCCAGCCCCGCCTGCAGCCGGGACTCCAGCCTCAGTTTCGACAGTATGACGGTGACGTGCCGTTTAACAGTTCGCTCGCTAATATTCATCTCCCGCGCGATTGACCGATTGTCATAGCCCTGGCCCAGCCAGTCAAAGACCGCGCGTTCCCGCGCGGACAGCGTGCGCGCGGCCAGCAGCGCGGCGGCGATCGGCTGCGGGATGGCCGCTCGCAGGACTGGTCCCGGGCCGGGTTCCTGGATCCGCCGTTTGCCGCAGTCCGGACAGGGACCGCTCGCCGCCGGGGGAAGCGGCACCCGCCAGGAATATCCGGCCAGGTGCGAGCCATCAGTGAGATTGCCGGCCACGGCTTCCTCCTCCCCGCGAGCCGCGCCGGGGTGCGCGCTCGCCCCCACCATGGGATCAGAGGGCGGCCGTCCTGGCATGGGGGCGCGCCACCCGCATTCTCCCCGCCATCGCAGGTCCGCGCGGCGCCGGGCGCCCGGCGCGGGCGCCCGGCGGCAAAGCGCCGGTAAATCCGGGTATTCAGCACCCATGAACCAGCCGCCGGTTCGTGTCAGCGTTCTGGGTATGGACCAGATGGCAGCCGACGGGCGGCACTCCCCCGTGATGGCGCCGCTGGCCTCGGGCGAGCGCCAGGAGGTGGCGGTGCGCCTTGCCGCTGACCGCGACGCGATCATCGCCGCCCTGCTCGGTTCCATCGACCCCGGCCCGGTCACCGTGATCGAGCCGGGCCCCGCGCGCCCGCCCGCGGCCGGCGCTCTCGCGGTGGGGCACTGGGTGGCCACGTTCGCTGATGGCCGCCGGCTCATCTACCGGCCGGCCAGCTTCGCGGGCCACGCGTGCTTCGGCGGCGTCCTCGACTGGCTCAGGCAGCGGATACCGCAGGCTGGACTGCGGTACGCCGCCGTCTTGCCCCGGCCCGGATACGGCTGGGTGGAGTACATCGATCATCAGCCCCTGAGCACCCCGGCCGGGGCCGACCGGTACTACCGGCGCCACGGGATGCTGCTCGCCGCCGCCTACGCCCTCGACGTCCCCGGCATCCGGGCCCGGCACCTGGTGGCCAACGGCGACTGCCCGGTCGTCGTCAACGCGGAGGCCGCCTTCCATTCCCGTCCGCCCGAGCCCGCTGACCCGGCGGACCCGGCGGCCGTCATGCTCGCGTCCTCGGTGCACCGCGTTGGCCTGCTACGGGCGCTCGGGCGCGACCGGCGTGCTCCGTCGGGCCGGCCGGCGCTAGAGCCGGCCGTACTGGCCGGATTCCGCCTCGGCTATGACGCCATCGCCGCCCACCGCGGCGACCTCACCCGCCTGCTGAGCGGCATCCGCGACGTCCATTACCCCGCGGCGGACGCGGCCATCGCCAAGATCGCGGGCCTGAGCGACGTCGACCGGCACGACCAGGAGTGGGTCATCTCGGCCACCCTGCGGCCGCGTGACGAGCGCCTGCGGACCGCGGTGTTGGCGACGCCGCTGGCGGTCCAGTTGGCGCCAGCGTCCGCGGCACCCGCCGGGCCACCGTCGGCGGAGCCGCTGGCCAGCATCGCGGCCGAGCCCGCTCGGCTGCTCGCCGTCGCCTGCGGCCTCGCCGACCAGATCGTGGCCCGGTGCATGGCCAGCGAATCGGGGCCGCACCCGGGCCGGGTCAACTGGCTTGGCCTCCAGCCCGGGGCCCGCGGCGAGTGGGAAGTGCTGCCGATGGGCGCCGACCTCGCCAACGGCTACCTCGGGGTCGCCCTCTTCCTGGCCCAGCTCGCCGAACTGACCGGGGTCGGCCGGTACGCGGAGGTCGCCCGGCAGGCGCTGAACGGCTGGCCCTCGCTGTTGACGGCGTTGCGCGGCCAGCCCGAGTTGCTCGCCGCGACCGGCTGCGGCGGGTACGACGGCCTCGGCGGCATGAGCTACGGGCTGGCCCGGATGGCGACGCTGCTGCGCGACCCCCGGCTCAGCGACTGGGCCAGCACGGCGATCGGGCTGGCGGCGGCCACCGCCGGCCCGGCCGCGCGGCCCGGATGGGCCGACGGGAGCGCCGGGTGCCTGGCCGCGATGATGGCGGTGCACAGCGAGACCGGCTCGCCGGACGCCATCCGCCTCGCCGAGACGATCGCCGGCCGCCTCAGCGAGCTGGTGGACCAGACTGACGGCTGGTGCGTGCCCGCCGGGGCACCGTCGCGTGACGGCTTCGCCTGGGGGCCCGCCGGCGTCGGCTGGGCACTGACCCGGTTCGGCGCCGTCCACGGGCAGCCCGCCTACGCGGGGACGGGCCGCCGCGCGGTGCTGCGCGCCGTCAGCCTCGCCGATGCCGCGCCTGACCTGGGGGCCGGCTGGTGCCTGGGCACGGCCGGCCTGCTGGCCGCCCGCTGCTGCCTGGCCGATGAGGCCAGCCTCGGGCGGCTGCGCGCGGACCTGCTCGCCATCGGCAGGCGGCCCGTGCAGCGCGATCTCAGCCTGGCCCACGGGGAGCTCGGCCTCACCCAGGCGATCAGCGTGGCCTCGGCGACCGTCCACGCCGGGCCCGGTCAGCCCGGGGCAGCGTCCCAGTCGCTGCGCCGGCGGGCCGGCCTGGTGCTGGACGCGCTGCGCCGGCGCTCCGACTACTGCGGCGCTCACGGCGTTCCCGCGCCCGGCCTGCTCCACGGCCTGGCCGGCATCGGGTACGGGCTGCTCCGCCTGGCCTTCCCCGGCCAGGTGCCACCGGTCTTGCTCCTGGAGCCGGCCCCGCCACCGCGCGAGACGCAAGCCACTTCACAGCACGGATGATTCACAGCACGGATGATTCACAGCACGGATGATTCACAGCACAGCGGAAACGCGCCCTGGCGCGAAGAGTGAGGAGACAACGATGGGCACATGGGATATCCGGGGAAGCCGCCGGGCCACCGCGTACCGGAAGCTGGTGCTGGCCGCGCTCGCCAGCGCGATCGCCTTCGTGCTCCTCATGCCCGTCCCGGCCAGCGCGCAGTCCGGCAGCGCCGGCGGCATTGTTGGCGGCATTGTTGGCGGCACCGCCGGCCAGACGGCGCCCGCCCCGGGCACCACGAGCGTCATGCCGGGCTTCGTCCATGTGCCGCTCCTGGTCTTCTGGATGACCAGCAGCCGGGAGACTGGCTGCTGCGCGTGAGCCGGGCTCACGGCAAGACGGCCACCGCCAGCTCGGCCAGCGCGATCCGGTCGGGCAGGCCGGTCTTGGCCAGGAGCCCCGCCACGTGCTTTTCCACCGTTCGCGGTGACACGTGCAGCCGGGCCGCGATCTCCCGGTTGCTGAGCCGGTCCGCCAGCAGGCACAGCGTCTCGTATTCCCGCACCGTGACGTTAGTCGCGCGCAGCCGGGCCGGGATGTCCTGCGCGCCTCGCCGGTGATGGGCGACCGGGATCCCGCTGTGGCGCAGCAGGGTCCGGCAGGCGCTGGCCACCGCGGGGATCTCCGCCTCGTGGAAGTACTCCTCCGCGGCCCGCAGCCACTCCCCGGGCTTCCCCCAGCCGTCGGCGATCGCGGCCTCGGCCACCAGCCGCAGCCCGATGTTGCGCGCGGTGGGATACAGGTCCGCCAGCCGGATCGCCTCCGCCATGCTGCGCTCGGCGTCATCCGGCCGGCCGGCCCGGCCCGCGAGGACGGCGTGGGCGAACATGGCGAACTGCCGGTCCCAGCGCAGCCGGCTGGCCGGAGCCGCGGTGACCGACTCATGCTCCGCGAGGTCCGCCTGCCCGTCCATCACCCGAAGCAGCAGGTCCAGGCCGTACCGTCCGGTCAGGTGGAAGATCGTCGAGCTCCGCTGCTCGGCGGCCAGGGCCAGGGTTAGCTCGCGCCGGGCGCGGGGGCGGTTTTCCTCCAGCAGCGCGCACCAGGCCCGGGCCAGGCCGTAAACCCGCGGCGTGTGCTGAGCGTGCTCCCCATCCCAGGACCGCAGTTCGGTGAACGCGGCATCCATGTCGCGCCGCCGGGCGCGGTGCGCGGCCGCGATGGCCCGCAGCAGCAGCGCGTACCGGGTCGTCTCCAGCAGCCGCAGCCGCATGGTGGGGGCCAGCACCTGGTCGAGCAGGCTCTCCGCGGCGGCGAAGTCCGCCCGCAGGATCGCCTGGAAGGCGATGCTCGCCTCCGCCTGATAGCGCGTGGTCACCGCGCCGGCCTGGGTGGCCCGCGCCCGCACCTGCTCCAGCCGGTCGATGCTCCCGTCGCGCAGCGCGTCGTCGTTGCCGAGCCTGATCAGCGCGTGGATTTCCTCGATGGGCAGCCGGTGCTGCACGGCGAGCCGCCGGGCATGCTCCAGGCAGGCGGTCGCCTCCGCCGGGTCCCGCGCCCTCGTTTGGGCGCCCACCACCTGCCCGGCCTGGCTGGCGACCTCGGGCAGCTGAGCTGCCGCCGCCGCGGCCGCGGCCCGGCGGGCCAGCCGCTCGGCTTCCTGAACCTGG
>JAICUO010000406.1 GCA_025935815.1 Streptosporangiaceae bacterium | reverse complement strand
CGGCCGTGCTGGCCACGATGCACATGACCTGGGGGCTGGGCTTCCTGACGAGCCCGCGCAAGTTCGCCCGCAAGCGCGCTTAGCGCGGGACGCCCGACAAGCCGGTCCGACGCGCTCGTCAGCCTTGGCCCGCTGGCCACGGCGCGCACGGCCAGAACGGCCCTAGAATTCCCCGCATGGGCTTCGACCTGAACGCTGAGCTGGCGGAAGTGCGGGGGCAAGGCTACGACCTGCACGCCAAGTACCTGAACGCGCAGTTGCCGCGCACGCTGCACACGATCGGCTTCGATAAGGTCTACGAGCGCGGCGAGGGCGCCTACCTCTACGACATCGAGGGGAACGCCTACGCCGACTTCCTGTCCGGCTTCGGCGTGTTCGCCGCCGGGCGCAGCCACCCAGTCATCAAGAAGGCGCTGCACGACGCCCTGGACGCCGACTTCGCGGCGTGGACGCAGTTCGACTGCCAGCCGATCTCCGGGCTGCTCGCGCAGCGGCTGCTGGCCAAGACGCCCGGCCTGGACCGGGTCTTCTTCTGCAACAGCGGCACCGAGGCGGTCGAGTCGGCGCTGAAGTTCGCCCGGCACGCCACCGGCAAGGGCCGTATCGTCTACGCCCACCACGCGTTCCACGGGCTGACCGCCGGGTCGCTGTCGGTCAACGGCGCCGATGAGTTCAAGCGCGGCTTCGGGCCGCTGCTGCCCGGCGCGCTCATCCCGCTCGGCGACCTGGGCGCGCTGGAGGTCGAGCTGCGCAGGGGCGACGTCGCGGCGATGATCATCGAGCCGATCCAGGGCCACGGCGTGCTCGCGCCGGCCCCCGGGTTCCTGGCCACCGCCGCCGACCTGCTCCACAAGCACGGCGCCCTGCTGATCTGCGACGAGGTCCAGGCGGGCTTCGGCCGGACCGGGAAGTTCTTCTCCTACGAGCACGACGGCGTCCAGCCCGACATCGTCACCGTTGCCAAGGCGCTGTCCGGCGGGTACGTGCCGGTCGGCGCGATGCTCACCACCGACAAGATCTTCAGCTCCGTGTACTCGTCCATGGACAAGGTCATGGTCCACTCAACGACCTTCAAGGGCGGGTCGCTGGCCATGGCCGCCGGGCTCGCGTCGCTGGCCGTCATCGAGGACGAGGGCCTGGTCGAGAACGCCGCCCGCGTCGGCGCCGCGCTGACCGACGGGCTGCTCGCGCTCCAGGACAAGTACGACCTGATCGCCGAGGTGCGCGGGCGCGGCCTGATGATCGGCATCGAGTTCGGCCGGCCATCCGGGATCCGGGCGAAGGCCGGCTGGGCGATGCTGCAAAAGGCCCGCGTCGGCCTGTTCGCGCAGATGGTCGTCGTCGCGCTGTTCCAGCGGCACCGCATCCTCACCCAGGTCTCCGGTGACCACATGGAGGTCATCAAGCTGATCCCGCCCCTGATGATCGGCGACGCCGAGGTCAAGCTGTTCACCGAGGCCCTCGCCGACGTCCTCGACGACGCCAGCAAGGGCAGCGGCCTGATGTGGGACTTCGGCCGCACCCTCATCAAGCAGGCGGTCCGGCCTTAGCCGGGGCCTGGAGCAGCACCTCGGCGATCGCGAGGTCGGACGGGTAGGTGACCTTGAGGTTGCGCTCGCTGCCGAGTACGACGTGCACCGGGACGTCGGGCAGGTAGCGCAGGACCACGCCGCAGTCGTCGGTGGGGACGAACGCGGGGTCCTGCGCCGCCAGCTCGTGCGCCCTGGTGATGACCGACAGCCGGAAGCACTGCGGGGTCTGGCAGCGCAGTAGCGTCTCGCGCGGGGGGACGTGCGACATGACGCCGTCGCGGGCGACCACGATCGTGTCCGCGCTCGGGACGGCGGTGCCGATCGCGTCGTGCTCGCGCAGCGCCGCGACGCAATCGGCGATCACTCGCTGGTCGACCAGCGGGCGGGCGGCGTCGTGGAACAGCACGCCGGTGCTGTCCGGGGCGTAGCGGGCCGACAGGTACGCCAGCGCGTTGCGGACCGAGTCCGCCCGGCTGACGCCGCCCTCGATCACGGCCGACACCTGCCCGCTGACCAGCCGCGCGGCCTCATCGGTGAACCCGGGGCCCATGACGAGCAGCACCTCATCGATCCCGGGGGCGCTCGCGAACGCGGTCACGCAGTGCTCAACCAGGGTCTTGCCGGCCAGCGTCAGCAGCTGCTTGGGCCGCGTCGCGCCAAAGCGGGTTCCCGCGCCGCCGCCGAGGACGACCGCCACCATGTTTTCCACATCCGGGACTCTACCGGGACGTGTTTATCCTGAAGATCCGCCCATAAGCCCGGTACGCTGGGTAATCGTGCGAGGAGTGCACGCATGATCGCCTGGGCGACGCCGGCGCCGGCCCGGGCTGCTGATCGCTTTACCCGCGACATCGCGCGATGGGCCGCCGGGCGGCAGCTCGCGCCGATCGCGGTCTCGGCGTTCTCGCTGGGCTTCGCCGTCATCGCCGCCGCCTGGCTCACCGACGAGTCCGCGCGCGGCCAGGCCATCGGGTTCGTGGCGCTGATCGCGTCCGTCCTCACCGGCCGGGTGGCGCGCCTGATGGATGACAGCCGGGCGACCACCGCCACCGCGTGGGGGCAGGCCGCCTGCGCGCTGCTGTCTGAGCTGGTCATCTACGCCGGGCTGGCCGGCGGCGTGAGCAAGGACGGCGGCACCGGGCTGGGCGGCCCGGTCGGCCAGTACCTGCGCGGCGGCCTGCTGGAGCGGCTCGGCGGCGCCGACGTCGCCGGGGTATGGGTGATCGCCGTCACCGCGGCGATCGTGCTGGCTCTGGGCCAGATGGCCGACCTGTGCGCCGGCGGGCCGCCTGTCACCGAGGCCGCGCCGCGAGCCGCGGAGCCCCCGGCCCGGCTCCCGAGGCAGGGCCTGGGATCGGCCCGGCTGATCGTCGGCGGGTTCGCCGTCCTGCTGGCCGGCCCGCGCGCCGCGCTGCTGATCATGCTCGTCCTCGGCGTCCTCGCGCTGCTTTACTCCCTCGTCCGGCCCAGCGACACAGTCACCCCCGACGCGTCCGGCGTGGCCGGCTACCGCGGCGACGGGCCAGTGTCAGCCTGGATCGGCGGGTTCGTCGCCGGGCGGATCCCGCCCATGGCCCCGCTGCTGGTCGGGCTGCTGGTCACCTGCATGCTGGCCGCCCTCGGCCTGCGCAACCTCCCAGGCATCTTGGTCCTCACCCCGGCCGAGGCGATGCTGCTGGCCGCACTGGGCTCCTCCCACCTGCATGACGGCCCCCACGACTGGCGGGTCCCCACGCTGTTGCAAGCCGGCGAGTACATATTTCTCGCGGCGGCCGGCTACGCCGGCCGGGTCCCCGCCCCCGTCACATTCGGTCTCATCGCGGCGGTGGCGCTCCGCCACCTCGACATGGCCTGGCGGGCGCGCAACCGGGTGCCGCTGAGCTGGTTCATGGGCGAGCACTGGGTCCGGCTGCCCCGCGCGGACTGGCGCGGCTTCGGCTGGGAAGGCCGGATGATCCTGGCCGGCATCGCCTTGATGGGCGGCGTCACGCCGCTGCTGTACATGGCGCTGGCTGCCTACCTGGCCGCCCTGGAGGCCGCCGACTTCCTGGCCGGCTGGACGAACGCCAGCTTCGCCAGCGCCCGCCGCCGCCGGGCGCTCCGCCCGTCCGCCTCAGGAGGACATGCCCCCGTCAACCGCTAGCGTCGCGCCGGTCATGAACGAGCTGTCGTCGCTGGCCAGGTACAGCATCGAGCGGGCGATCTCCTCCGGGCGGGCGTGCCGGCCCAGCGGGATCATGCCGTCGAAGATCGCCTGCGCCCGCGCCGCGTCCGCCCCGGTCGCCGTCACTTCCACGTGCGCCTGGAACGCGTTGTCGACCGGGCCTGGATGGATCGTATTGACCCGGATGCCCCGGGGCGCGAGCTCGGCGGCCATCGTGCGCATCAGCCCCACCTGGGCGTGCTTGGCGGTCGCGTAGCCGGCGATCCCCGGGGCGGCGGTGATCCCCACCACGCTGGAGGTGATGATCACGCTGGCGCCCGCCGACAGGTGCGGCACCGCGTGCTTGCACAGCAAGAACGCCCCGCGCACGTGGACCGCCATCACGTTGTCGAAGTCATCTTCCGGGTATTCGGCGATGGGCTTGCTGGTGCCGAAGACCCCGGCGTTGGCCACCACGATGTCCAGCCGCCCAAAGCGCCCCACCGCCGCGTCGACCGCTGCCTTCACCTGCGCGGAGTCCCTGACGTCGGTCACCGCCCACGCCACCGCGTCCTCGGTCACCCCGTCAGCGTCCAGCGTCGTCGCCGCCGCCTTCAGGTCCGGCTCGCTGATGCCCGCCAGGAACACCCGCGCGCCCTCCGCCGCGAACGCCCGCGCCGTCGCCAGCCCGATACTGCCCTCACCGCCGGTGATGATGGCGGCCTTCCCGTCCAGTCTTCCCATGGCGGACATTCTGCTCTCGCCTGCCCGTTCGGAAAAGGATGGTCGTGGGAGCCGAGTAACATCGCGAGCGTGATTTATGGGCGGGCCACATGGCAGTCACCAGCGACCTGGCCGCGTCGCTGGCTGGCCGCCGTGTTCGCGGTCTCAGCCGTCTATGCCGGGGTGCTCGCCCTGACCAGCTCCGAGCCGGTCCACCGGCTGTGGGGGGAGATCGCGGCCTTCGGCTACGCGGTCGCCCTGCTCGGCGTTTTCCTCCCTGGCTTCGCCATCAGCGCCGCCTTGATCGGCGGGCTAGTGGTGCCGCTGACGGTGCTGGCGGTACGGCACATGCGCCAGCCCGAGGTCGACGTGATCGCCCGCTCGGCGTCCCTGCTGATCCACCACGGCACGCCCTACGAGAGCGCCGCGCAGCTGGCCGCCACCACGGACCCGAACGCCTACAACCCCTACCTGCCGGTCATGGCCCTGTTCGGGCTGCCCCGGGCGATCTTCGGCGATGGGCTGTGGTCCGATCCCCGGGTCTGGTTCGCGCTGGTATTCATCGCGGCCTTCTACTGGGCGCTGCGCATCGGCGGCGCGGTCGACGCCTGGCGCTGGACGGCGCTCGTCACCGCCAGCCCGATCGTCGCCCTGGAGTTGTCGGCCGGCGGCGACGACGGGCCCATGGTCGCGTTCTTGTGCCTCGGCTTCGCCGTGCTGGCCGCGCGCTCGCGGCCCGCGGTCATCTGGGTCGGCCTGGCGCTGGGGCTGGCCGCCGGGATGAAGGCCACCACCTGGCCGGCCCTGGCGGTCGCGTTCGCCCTGCTCGCCCGGCGCGACGGCTGGCGGGCCGCCACCCGGTTCGCGCTCGTCGCGGTGGCGGTCGTCGTGGCCTGCGTCGGGCCGTTCCTGACCCACCCGCAGGCCCTGGTGGACAACACGATCAAGTTCCCGCTGGGGCTGGCGGGCATCAGCTCCGCCGCCGCCAGCCCGTTGCCCGGGCACCTGATCGCCGGCCTCGGCCACGCCGGGCACACGATCGTCGTTGTGCTGCTCGTCCTGGCCGCCGTGGGGATCGCCGCCATCCTGGTCATCCGGCCCCCGGCGACGGTCGCGCGCGCGGTGCTGCTCCTAGCCGGGGCGATGACGCTCATGTTCCTCCTCGCGCCGTCCACTCGGTTTGGATATTTCATCTACCCAGGGGCCCTCGTGCTGTGGCTGTTCGCGGTGCTGCCCGCCCAGCGGGAGGCAGTTACCGCGAATTCCGGCGATGGGGCGGCCCTGTCTGCCAGCGAGCGAACGCTGCGCCGCCCCAGCGAGAAGCCGTCATGACTTTGCAGCGGTTGGCGACGATCAGGTACCACGCGGCCGTCTACAGTGGGGACCGTGCGTTCTGGAGTGCCGGGGTCGGGCAAGGCCGCCGCCGGCGAACCGCGAGCTGGTAACGAGCCCGTGGACGAGCCGCAGTCAGCCGAGTCCCCGGGCACGTCCGCGCGCACGGAAACCGGCGACACGCAGCAGTCCGCCAGCTCCGTTGGGGCCAAGCACCGCAGAGTCCGGGACGTCGGCGGGCGGCTGGCCGTCCCTGGGGCGCGGGCGGCCGCGCTGGCCGGCGCGGGATGGACGCGGACCGCGGCGTTCGCTGACGCGGGGTGGCGGTGGTACCAGCGGCGGCCGTGGCTGCCGGGGCGGGCCTTCGCGGCGCTGACGCAGCTGCCGGCGCTGCTGGCCGTGGCCTGGCTGCTGCCTTCGATGGCGATGCTGCTGGCCGGGCGGCTGATGCCAACCGCGACAGTGATCATCTTCGCGCCGCTGGCGATCGCGCTGTGCTATTTCGCGATGCGGCAGCTCCCGGCGAGCTGGCCGAGGTTCGCCCCGGGCGCCGACCGGCCGGAAGTGGCGACGCAGCCGGAAGCGGAGACACGGCCGCAGCCGGCCACCCCGCCGGGCATTGACCGTGACGTGCCCGCCTGGGCGGTGCTCGCCACCGTCGCGATCGCCGCCGGGTTCGCGGTCTGGCAGGGGCTGGAGCGGTCGCAGCAGCTCATCGTGGCCCGCGGCTCCGGGGTGTACCTGCAGTACGCGTACTGGATCGCCCAGCACGGCGCGGTCCGGATCCCGGTGTCATCGGGTGACTTCGGCGGGATTCCCGGGCTGAACTTCGCCAGCCCGGGCTTCCTGCTCAGTGGGCACAACCTGGTCCCGGGGGCCATGCCGGGGCTTCCGCTGGTCCTCGCGGGCGCCCTCTGGCTGGGCGGGATCGGCGCCGCGCTGCTGGCCGGGCCGGGCCTGGGCGGCCTGGCCGTCTTGTCGTTCGCCGGGCTGGCCGGGCGGCTTGTCGGCGGGCGGTGGGCGCCGGCCGCCGCGCTGGTGCTGGCCGTCGCGCTGCCGCAGGTATACGTCAGCCGGACGACCCTAGGCGAGCCGCTCCTCCAGATCCTCCTGTTCGGCGGACTGTGCCTGGCGACGGACTCACTCGTGGTGCGCAGCCCCGGCAAGTGGCCCTGGCAGGCGATGACGCTGGCCGGGTTCGGCGGGCTGGCGATGGGCCTGATGGTCTTGGTCGACGTCCAGTCGCTGGGCATCGTGCTGCCGCTGTTCCCGGTCATGGCGCTCATGTTCGTGGCGCGGATGCCGCAAGCCGGGCCGCTCGCCGTGGGGCTGCTGGCCGGCATCGGATGCGGGGTGGCCACCGGATCGGCGCTCGCCCGCCCGTACCTGACCTCGCTGGGCACGCCGCTGCACGACATCGGGCTGGCGGCGGCCGGCTTCGGGATCGTGACCGCGCTGATCGCGCCGCTGGCGTTCG
>JAICUO010000813.1 GCA_025935815.1 Streptosporangiaceae bacterium | reverse complement strand
TGCCGGCCTGGAACATCCGGCGGCGGCCCAGGATGTCGCCCATCCGGCCGCCGAGCAGCAGCAGCCCGCCGAACGTCAGCGTGTAGCCGTTCAGCACCCAAGACAGGCTCGTGGACGAGAAGTGCAGTCCCGCCTGGATATGCGGCAGCGCGATATTGACGACGGTCGCGTCCAGGATGATCATCAGCTGAGCGCCGAGCATGATGGCGAGCGCTATGCCCGGCCGTCCGGCCTTGCCTGCCCCAACGACAGAGCTCCGCGCGGAGGTGTTCACGGTACTATCACCCCGATATGATGAGGGAAGATTCGGAGGAGGTCTCCGGTTCTGACTATACGGAGAGTCCCTCCGTTTTGGCAAGCCGGATTCCTGGTTGAGTGAGATGAACACTGATTCACCCGAAGGCGCGGGCAAGGCCGTCACGATGCCGCTGGGCGCCGATTGCGCGGACAGCGGCCAGAAGATGCGCGCCGACGCGCGCCGCAGCCGCGCCCGGTTGCTGGAGGCGGCGACCGCCGCGTTCGCCGAGAACGGCGCCGACGCGCCGCTCGATGACATCGCGCGGCGGGCCGGCGTCGGCATTGGCACGCTCTACCGGCATTTCCCGACCCGGGTCGACCTGCAGGCGGCGGTGTTCCGCAGCCAGGTCAAGTCCGTCTGCGAAACCGGCGACGAGCTGCTGACCAGCGTGACGCCGGAGGCCGCGTTCGCCGGGTGGCTGCGCGCGATGGCCGGCTACCTGGCCACCAAGCGCGGCCTGTCCGGCGCGCTGATCGCCGCCGTCGGCAAGGACTCCGAGCTGATCTCCAGCTGCTGGGTCGCGATGCGCGACACCGCCGACCGGCTGCTGGCTCATGCCCAGGAGGCAGGCGTGCTGCGTGACGACATCTCGTCACAGGACCTGCTGCGGCTCGTGCACGGGATCGCGATGGCCACCGAGCACGCGCCCGAAGACACCGACCGGCTGCTGTCCCTCTTGCTGGACGGCTTGCGCAAGCAGTTATCGCCCGGAAGGGCCCGCCCGCCGGACGCTCACGGGATCGCCGGGGGACGGTTCTCGAAGGGGGTGCTGAGCACCACGGTGGTGCGCGTGGCGACGTTCGCCGCCCCTCGGATCTGCTGCAGCAGCTCCTCAAGCGCCGCCGGGGACGCGACCCGCACCTTGAGGATGTAGTTCTCGTCGCCGGCCACGCTGTGGCAGGCCTCGATGGCGGTGAGGTGGCGCAGTCGCTCCGGCAGGTCGTCCGGGGCGGCCGCGTCGAACGGCTTTATCGAGACGAACGCCGTGAGGGGGAGCCCGATGATCTCAGGATCACACAACGCGACGTAGCCGGTAATGACGCCGTCGGCTTCCAGCCTGCGCACGCGCTGGTGCACGGCGGAAACGGAGAGCCCAGCCTGCCTGGCCAGCTCGGTGAAGCTCATCCGTCCGCTGCGAGACAGCAGGGACACGATCCTGCGGTCGATCTCTTCCACCACAGCAACTTAACGTGAAACGTGCATCCGCGTGACTCCCCATGGTTACGGAATCATCTCACCGTTTACGCCTCCGTAATATCACAGAGCGCAATCATCGTCACAAGCGTCCCGCCACTTCACACCCGCCCCGCAGGAAATACTCTCTTTCCGTACGTTGGACGACCAAAGAACGTGGCACCTGGTGGGAGACTAGAAGCATGCGGCAGCCGGAGGAACTCTACGAACTCGACCAGGCGGCGCTCAGCCAGGCTGGGGACAGCCTCAGCGGCGCTGCGTTCCTGGTCCACTTGGAAGGGTTCATGGACGCCGGGTCGGCCGGGCGCCTGGTTACCGAGCACCTGCTGGACGAGCTCAGCGACACGGTCATCGCCCGGTTCGACACCGACCGCCTGCTGGACTACCGGTCGCGCAGGCCGCTGATGACCTTCGACAAGACCCGCTGGGAGAGCTATGACGACCCCCGGCTGGAGGTCCACCTGCTGCGCACCGATGACGGGAAGCCGGTCACGCTGCTGACCGGCCCGGAGCCGGACCACGAGTGGGACCTGTTCGTCGCGGCGGCGCGGTCGCTGGCCGACAACCTCAGCCTCGGCATGATGATCACCTACTTCGGCGTCCCGATGGGCATCCCGCACACCCGCCCGCTCGGCGTGATGACCCACGCGACCCGGCCCGGCCTGGTCACCAGCCGCGCGCCGTCGCCGGGCAGGCTCCAGGTGCCGGCCAGCGCGGCGGCCCTGATGGAGTTCCGGTTCGGCGAGGCGGCCCGGGACGCGGTCGGCCTAGTCGTTCAGGTCCCGCACTACCTGTCCCAGGCCGCCTACCCGACCGCCGCGCTGACCCTGCTGGACCCGATCCGCGAGATCACCGGGCTGGAGCTTCCCGGCGACGCGCTCAAGGAGGCGGCCGAGCGCACCAACGCGCTCATCGACCGCCAGGTCGCGGAGTCGTCCGAGGTCGCCGACCTCGTTCACGGCCTGGAGATCCAGTGGGACGCGGCCGCGTCCGAGGAGGGCAACCTGCTCGCCGAGGGCGAGGAGATGCCCACCGCCGACGAGCTCGCCGCGCAGTTCGAGCAGTTCCTGGCCGACCAGCAGCGCGGCGACACGCCGGAGCTGTAGTCCCTCAGGCGATGACCAGGTCGCGAGGGGCGTTGTTCAGCCGCTCGTAGCCGTCCTCGGTGCACACGACGATGTCCTCGATGCGCGCGCCGTGCGGGCCGGGGTAGATGCCCGGCTCCACGGAGAACGCCATGCCCGGGGCCAGCGGGATCGCGTTGCCCGCCACGATGTAGGGATCCTCGTGGGACTCCAGGCCGATGCCGTGGCCGGTGCGGTGGATGAACCACTCGCCGTACCCGGCCGCCGCGATGATGTCGCGGGCGGCGGCGTCAACCGACTCGGCGGTCACCCCGGGCCGCACCGACGCGCATGCCGCCTCCTGCGCTTCGCGCAGCACCGCGAAGTAGGCGGCGAACTCGGCGGGCGGCTCGCCGATGGAGTAGACCCGCGTGCAGTCCGAGCAGTACCCGGACTCCATCGTGCCGCCGATGTCCACCACGACCACGTCGCCCCGCTCCAGGGCACGGTCGGAGACGTCGTGGTGCGGGCTGGCTCCGTTCGGCCCGGAGGCGACGATCACGAAGTCGACCTGGACGTGCCCCTCGCCGAGAATGGCCTCGGCGATCTTCGCGCCGATCTCCCGCTCGGTCGCGCCCGGCTTCAGCCAGGCCGGTACCTT
>JAICUO010000423.1 GCA_025935815.1 Streptosporangiaceae bacterium | reverse complement strand
GTCGCGGACGGTGCCCGCCACCAAGAGCGGCGTGCCGTCTGGGGCCAGGCCAAGGCAGAACGTGACAAAGTCGAGCGTCTCCTGATCGCACCATTGCACGTTGTCCAGAACCAGAAGCAGCGGACGGCCCACGGCGATCAGCGCCCTGGCCAGCCCCTCGAAGAACCGGTGCCGCTGCCAGGCGTCCGCGATCATCCACGGCCCGGGATCATGCCCGGCAACGCCGGGGGCCGGCACCAGCCGCGCGACTTCGGCCCGCCAGGCGGGATCGAGGGTCGCCGCGGCCGCCTGGACCACCGGATCGCGCAGCCAGTCAGCGACCGGGGCCAGCGCCAGCCGCCCCGGCGCGGCGAAGCACTGCGTGCCCACCACCAGCGCGCCCTGCCGACGGGCGAGCTCGGCGACCTCGGTCACCAGGCGGGTCTTCCCGACGCCGGCGCTGCCCACGACCAGCACAACCCCGTGCCGTCCGGCGACGGCGGCCTGCCAGGCCGACCGCAGGACGCGGAACTCGGCGGCGCGCCCGATCAACGGCGCGCCCGGCTGGCCAGGGCGACGGTCAGCGACCCGCTCCCTGGCCGGCGCCGTCCCGGCCGGCGTCGCGGTCGCCGCCGGGAGGGCCGGCGGGCGATGCGCGGTCGGCGGGCCCGGGCGCGCCCGCGTCATGAGCCGCTGGAACACCGCGCGCGTCGCGTCATCGGGGATCACGTCCAGCTCTCGCTCCAGCACCGACGCGCAGTGGTGGTAGGTGCTCACGGCCGCCGCCCGGTCGCCCATCTCGGCCTGCAGCCCCATCAGCACCCGGTAGCCGGTCTCTTCCAGCGGCTGCAACTCGATCCGGCGCCGCGCGGCGATCACCGCCCCGGCGAGGTCGCCGGCCCGTGCCCGGGCGGCGCTGACCAGGTCACATAGCTCCACGCACTGCCGCTCAAGCCGTGCCCGGGCCTCGTCCAGCCAATCGTCATACACCCCGGGGAGCAGATCCCCGCAGTACCAGGCGATCGCGCTGGCGCCGTGCTCGATCACCGCGTTGTCATCACCGGACTCGGCCGCCGCGAGGGCCGTGGTCCGCTCGGCGTCGAAGGCCCGGACGTCGGCGTGGCAGGTCGGCGAGTCCACCCAGCACACGTCGCGCCCGGTAGCCTGCAGCGAGCCATTGTCGCCGAGCACCTGGCGCAGGTGGTGCAGCTCCCGGCGCAGGTTGGTCAGCGCCTGCGCGTCGCCCGAATCCGGCCACAGCAGCCCGGCGACCTGCTGGCGGGCGTGCGGCACCCCGGCGTGCACAGCCAGGTAGGCGACCAGGGCGAGCGCGCGCGACGACCGGACCCGGACGCCGCCGTCCCGGTCATCGGTGATCTGCTGCCCGCCCAAGACAGTCACCCGCAGCACGCCGCCCCCCTCTCCTCGGCCTCCTCACTCGCCCGGCCTCCCAGGGCTAGCCTCCACCACTTTGCCGCCGTTGACCAGCCCGCCGGCCGCGGTAGCCGGATCCCAGGCTGAGAGCTCAACCGGCCCGCAGCGGGGAAAAACTAGCGTCATGAGCGAGCAGGAGACGCCCGGCCCGGCGACGCCGCGCCTTGAGGCACTACGCGAGGTTGAGCGGCGCGTGCTGTGGCTGGCCACGGCGATCGTGCATCACGCGAACCGGGTCCGGCCCAACCCCTCGGGGGTGAAGGTCGGCGGCCACCAGGCGTCGTCGGCGTCGCTGGTGACGATCATGACGTCGCTGTGGTTCCGCCACCTGCGCGCCGTCGACCGGGTGTCGGTCAAGCCGCACGCCTCCCCGGTCCTGCACGCCGTCAACTACCTGCTCGGCGAGCTGGACGCCGCCTACCTCACCACGCTGCGCGAGCTCGGCGGCCTGCAAAGCTACCCCAGCCGCGCCAAGGATCCCGACCCGGTCGACTACTCCACCGGCTCAGTCGGCATCGGGGCGACCGCCCCGATCTGGGGCGCGATCGCGCGCCGCTACGTCAACAGCCTCAGCGGCCCACCGGACGCAACGCCACCAGCTGACTGCCCTCGTCAATACTCCCTCGTGGGTGACGCCGAGCTCGATGAGGGCGCCGTCTGGGAGGCGATCATGGATCCCGCGGTGGCCGAGCTCGGCGAGGTCACCTGGATCGTGGACCTGAACCGACAGTCGCTCGACCGGGTGGTGCCCGGCATCGCCGCCGGCCGGCTGCAGGGCATGTTCGCCGCCGCCGGCTGGCAGGTCATCACGATCAAGTACGGGACGCTGCTGGAATCGGTGTTCGCCCAGCCCGGCGGGGACGCGCTGCGCCAGCGCATCGACGAGATGCCCAACCCCGAGTACCAGCGGCTGCTGCGCTGCTCGGCGCCCGAGTTGCGCGAGCGGCTCGCGGCCGGCGGCGCGCGCTCCGTCGACCCCGCGCTCGGCGTGCTGCTGGCCACCCTCGATGACGCCACGCTGCTGGCGGCGATCCGCAACCTCGCCGGGCACGACCTGGCGTCGCTGGACGCGGCGTTCGCGGCCATCGACGACACGCGGCCGACCGTGATCTTCGCCTACACCGTGAAGGGCTACGGGCTGCCGACCGAGGGCCACCCGCAAAACCACTCCGCGCTGCTGACCGAGGCGCAGCTCACCGGGCTGGCCGCGGCGCTCGGCACCGACCCGGCCGACCCGTGGGCGCCGCTCCCGCCCGACCACGCGGCCGCGCGGCTGTGCGCGGCCGTCGCCCGGCGGCTGCGCAGGCCGGGCCGCACCGCGCGGTCACCCGGGACCGTTCCGCCGGACCTGGGGCGAAAGGCTCCCTCGGGGAAGGCGACGACGCAGGCCGCGCTCGGCCGTGCTCTCCTTGACCTGTCCCGGGAGGCCGCCGGCGGCAGGTCGTGGCCGGCGCCTACCCGCTGCGCCGCGCCACCGCCACCGGCACGGGGACCAGCGCTGGCCCTGTCTCCGGCACCGGGACCGGGCGCCCGGCCGTCACGATCGCCGCCATGGGCGCCGTAACGCCGGAGGCGCTCGCCGCCGCAGCGCGCCTCGATGAGCTCGGCGTGCCCGCCGACGTCGTGTGCGTCACCAGCCCTGGCCTGCTGTTTCGCGCACTGCGCGCCCGCCAGGGGAGCGCTCCCGGCGACAGCGCTCACGGCGGCGCCTCCTGGATCCTGCCCGCCGCGTTCCCCGCCGAGCGCGCCGCCCCCATGGTCACCGTCCTCGACGGCCACCCGCACACCCTGGCCTTCCTCGCCACGATCAACCAGGTCCCGTCGGTAACCCTCGGCGTCACGGCATTCGGCCAGTCCGGATCCCTGGACGACGTCTACCGCTCCCACGGCATCGACACCGACTCCATAGTCCGCGCCGCCCTAGACGCCACCAGCTAACCCCCAACCACCGAGCCCCACCCCGCCCGCGGGCCCGCGCAACCCACGATCATGAAAATCCGCCTCCCGGGTGCCCCGGGAAGGCTCCGCGCCACCCGGGAAAGCCACAGTCACCGATGAGCCATCGGGCATGCCGCCCTCGGCCGCCCGGTCAGGCCAGGGTGAGGAAGAGCTTTTCCATCTTCTGGGCATCAACGTCCCCGAGGCCCTCCCCCTGGGACAGGCACTGCCGCAGGCCGGTCGCGACGATCGCGTAGCCGCTGCGGCTGAGCGCCTTGTTGACCGCCGCGAGCTGCGTGAGGACCGCCTCGCAGTCGGCCCCGTCCTCCAGCATCTTGATCACGCTGGCCAGATGGCCGTTGGCCCTCTTCATCCGCAAGATGACCGGCCTCATGTCCTCGGGGTCCAGGTTCACCAGTGCTCCTTTCGCGCCGTGACGACTGCCACAGCCACATTATCCCCCCGGGGGGATATACTCAGCATGATTCTACATCCCCCTGGGGGGATCTAGCTGGAGGAGGTACCAACCATGCCCGCCACCATGACCCCGGCCACCGCGGCCCCGGCTTCCGATCACGGCAAGACGGTCCTGCGCTCTCTGTCGCCGCTGCACCGCAAGCTGCGCGGCAGCATCCCCGACGTCTACCGGGGCTTCAGCGAGCTCCACCAGGCGGCGTTCGCCGACGGCGCGCTGGACGGCAAGACCAAGGAGCTGATCGCGCTGGCCATCGGCGTCGTCGAGGGGTGCGACGGCTGCATCGCCTCCCACGCCCAGGCGGCCGCGCACGCCGGGGCCACTCGCCAGGAGGCCGCCGAGGCGATCGGCGTGACGTTCTTGATGAAGGGCGGCCCGGCGACCATTTACGGCCCCCGCGCCTTTGACGCGTTCTGCGAGTTCGCCGACGCCCGCGACACCCATGAGCCCCCCGCCTAAGATCACGCGGGGAACAATCAAGCAGAAGGAGAGCAGACCATGTGCCGTCCCGTCCGCTGCAAGACCTGCGGGAAGACCACGTGGGCCGGCTGCGGCCAGCACGTGGAGCAGGTCAGGGCATCCGTACCGGCCGGGCAGTGGTGCCCCGGCCACCCGCGCGACAACAGCAGTAGCGGCGGCGGCTGGCTCAGCAAGCTCCTGCGCCGCTAGCGCGGCAACCGCCGGCCTGCCAAGGTGCCGCCACCGCCGACGTGGGCCGCGTCCGGGACGCACTCCACGTCCAGTCGGCCAGGTAGTTGCTGATCGCCCCATCTTGCGCCGAATAAGCGGAATACCGGGGTCGGCTGGACCGCTACACTTACTCGTACCTGGCGTTGATCCGGCTATCACCGGGGAGTCCTCGGAAGAACGGGTGTTCGCGCGACCAGCGCGGCCCTCAGTAGAACCGGGCGGGTTCGGCCCGTCATAGCCGGCCAAACGAGCGGCCTGCCCTCACGCGAAGCCCCCCACGGGGGCAGCGAGCGGGGGCGGCAAGCGAGGTGGTACCGCGGTGCGCCCGCGCGGGAGCGGGCGCGTCGGCCGCGCGGCAGGACGCCAGATAAGCAGTGCGCCCGGCGCGCCTCATGGTTACGACCCAGAGGCCGGCGGGCAGGCAACGCAGCCGCCGAGGAGAGCGACGAACAAGATGGCCACCTACCCGCGCGCTGGCGCGGCCGACGTGCCCGCGCAGCCGGACTTCCCCGAGCTCGAGCGACGCGCGCTCGCTTACTGGCACGCGCACGGCACCTTCCGGCACTCGATCGAGCGCCGGGACGACGCGAGCGAGTTCGTGTTCTACGACGGGCCGCCGTTCGCCAACGGCCTCCCCCATTACGGGCACCTGCTGACCGGCTACGTCAAGGACATCGTCCCGCGCTACAAGACCATGCGCGGCGCGAAGGTCGACCGCCGCTTCGGCTGGGACTGCCACGGGCTGCCCGCCGAGGTCGAGGCCGAACGCCTCCTGGGCATCTCCGGCAAGGCCGACATCCTCAAGATGGGCATCGAGACGTTCAACGACGCCTGCCGCGAATCGGTGCTGCGCTACACCCAGGACTGGCAGGAGTACGTCACCCGCCAGGCCCGCTGGGTTGACTTCGCCAACGACTACAAGACGCTCGACCTCCCGTACATGGAAAGCGTCATGTGGGCGTTCAAGCAGCTGTACGACAAGGGGCTGGTCTACCAGGGCTTCAAGGTCCTGCCGTACTGCTGGCGCTGCGAGACGCCGCTGTCCAACCACGAGCTGCGGATGGACGACGACGTCTACGCCGAGCGCACCGACCCGTCGGTCACCGTCCGGTTCAAGCTGGAGACCGGCGAGTGGATCCTGGCCTGGACCACCACCCCGTGGACGCTGCCGTCCAACCTCGCCGTCGCCGTCGGCCGCGACATCACCTACGACGTCCTCCAGTTGCCCGACGGCGAGCGGTACATCCTCGCCCACGACCGGGTCAAGGCGTACGAGAAGGAGCTGGACGGCGCCGTCACCACCGGCTCGTTGCGCGGGGAAGAGCTTGCCGGCCGTCGCTACCAGCCGCTTTTCGACTACCTGGCCGACTCCGAGAAGTTCGGCACCGGCAACGCGTTCCGGGTCATCGTCTCCGCGGAGGTGACCACCGAGGACGGCACCGGCGTGGTGCACATGGCGCCCGCCTACGGCGAGGCGGACGCGGCCGCCTGCGCCGACGCGGGCATCCCGACCGTGCTCACGGTCGATGACCAGGGCAAGTACCTGCCGGTAGTGCGCGACTGGATGGGCGTGCACGTCTTCGAGGCCAACAAGCCGATCATCGCCCGACTCAAGGACGATGGCGCGCTGGTGCGCCGCGCCGACTACACGCACTCCTACCCGCACTGCTGGCGCTGCCGCAACCCGCTGATCTACAAGGCGGTGTCGAGCTGGTTCGTGGAGGTCACGAAGTTCCGGAGGCGGATGGTCGAGCTGAACGAGCAGATCACCTGGGTCCCCGAGCACGTCAAGCACGGGCAGTTCGGCAAGTGGCTGTCCGGCGCGCGGGACTGGTCGATCAGCCGCAACCGGTTCTGGGGCTCGCCGATCCCGGTGTGGATGAGCGACAACCCGGACTACCCGCGCGTCGACGTGTACGGAAGCCTGGATGAGCTGGAGCGCGACTTCGGCGTGCGCCCCGACGACCTGCACCGGCCGGGGATCGACAACCTGACCCGGCCCAACCCGGACGACCCCTCCGGCGCGTCGGTGATGCGGCGGGTCCCTGAGGTGCTGGACTGCTGGTTTGAGTCCGGGTCGATGCCGTTCGCGCAGGTGCACTACCCGTTCGAGAACCGCGAGTGGTTCGACTCGCACTACCCCGGCGACTTCATCGTGGAGTACATCGGGCAGACCCGGGGCTGGTTCTACACGCTGCACGTGCTGGCCACGGCGCTGTTTGACAAGCCGTCGTTCCGCTCGTGCGTCTCCCACGGGATCGTGCTCGGCAATGACGGGCGCAAGATGTCCAAGTCGCTGCGGAACTACCCCGACGTCAACGAGGTGTTCGATACCCACGGCTCGGACGCGATGCGCTGGTTCCTGATGGCCAGCCCGATCTTGCGCGGCGGCAACCTGGTCGTCACCGAGCAGGGCATCCGCGAGGGCGTGCGGCAG
>JAICUO010000249.1 GCA_025935815.1 Streptosporangiaceae bacterium | reverse complement strand
CTGGTGGCCGGCCAGCGAGGAGACCTCGTGACTGATGCCTTCTTCGACGTCCCCGTCAGACATGAAGCAGTACACGAAGTGGTCGAACGGGCTGGTGCCCGGCGCGGCGTCCGGGTCGAACAGGCCGCGCTCGCGGCGGGAGGCCATCGCCATGCCGACCGCGTTGGCCAGGCCCTGGCCCAGCGGGCCGGTCGTCACCTCGATGCCCGGGGTCAGCCCGTGCTCCGGGTGCCCCGGCGTGATGCTGCCCCACGTCCGCAGCGCCTTCAGGTCATCCAGCGTCAGGGCGTACCCCGACAGGTAGAGCTGGATGTACTGGGTCAGGCTGGAGTGACCGCACGACAGCACGAAGCGGTCCCGGCCCGGCCACTTCGGGTCCGCCGGGTCATGCCGCAGGATGTGCTGGTACAGCAGGTAAGCCGCCGGGGCAAGGCTCATGGCAGTGCCAGGGTGCCCGTTGCCGACCTTCTGCACCGCGTCCATCGCCAGGACGCGGACGAGGTCGACGGCGCGCTTGTCGGCCGCGGACCAGTCAAGGGCGTTAC
The DNA here is from genome assembly GCA_025935815.1 of Streptosporangiaceae bacterium. Lineage (GTDB taxonomy): Bacteria > Actinomycetota > Actinomycetes > Streptosporangiales > Streptosporangiaceae > Trebonia. The sequence goes on along the minus strand of JAICUO010000249.1, from coordinate 10,177 downwards.
TGCTCACCGTAGTCACGGTTCCCTTCTGCTTACCTGAGGTTCCCTTGCGGCGGCCTGCTCTCGACGGCGGCAGGGCGAAACCCCCGTCCCTCGCGGCGCCCTCTTGGGGGAAAGCCTATCCCTGGGCGCCTTCCGCGTCCGCCGCGCGGGGCAGACCTTTCCCCCACGGCTGATTATTCACCGGTCTAGACCACTTCGCCCGGCCAGGGCCGGCGGCGCGGCTGCCAGTATGCTTCGCTTCATGGCCGCCGAGTTCACCCCCGTGTTCGACCCGCGGGCCGTGATTGACGGGCGCGGCCCGCGGCGGTCGCGGGTGAGCTTCATCGCCGGCCTCGCGATCACCGCCGCCTGCGCCATCCTCGCCCTGGGCATCGAGATGGGACAGGGGTTCGCCGCCGGGGACGGCGCGGTCCCGTTCATGGTCGCCCTGCCGCTGGCCTTGCTGCCGGTCCCGCTGCTGATCGCGCTGGTCTTGTGGGTGGACCGGCTGGAGCCCGAGCCGCGGGCCAACCTCGCCTTCGCGTTCGGGTGGGGCGCGGGCATCGCGGCGCTGTTCGCGCTGCTTATCAACACCGCGGGCCTCGTCTACATCACCCAGCCCGATCTCGGGGATTCGGCCGGCGAGTTCGTGTCGGCGACGTTCGGGGCGCCGGTCGTCGAGGAGACCCTGAAGGGCACGGTGCTCGTCGGCCTGCTGTGGCGGCGGCGCCAGGAGTTCGACGGCCCGACCGACGGCGTGATCTACGCGGCGATGGTGGGCCTGGGCTTCGCGATGATCGAGAACGTCGGCTATTACATCAACGCGCTGGTCACGCCCATGCACGGCGGCGTGGCGCTGCTCGGCTTCACGTTCGTGCTGCGCGGCGTGCTGGCCCCGTTCCTGCACCCGCTGTTCACCTCGATGACGGGCCTTGGCGTGGCGTACACGGCGACCCGGCGCGACGCCGGCTTCGGCCCGGTGGTAATCGGCTGGGTGCTGGCCATGTGCCTGCACGGCACGTGGAACGGCTTGTCCTCGCTGGGCGCGCCCGGCCTGGCCACCGGGTACGCGATCATGTTCTGCGTGGCCGTCGCCGTCATGGCGGTCCTGGTCCGCGACCGGCGCGGCCTGGTCCGCCTCATCCGGCGCTACCTGCCCTCCTACGCCGCGACCGGGCTGGTGACGGCCGATGACGTGGTGATGCTGTCCTCGCTGCGCAGCCGCCGCCGCGCCCGCAACTGGGCCAGGGCCCGCGGCGGGCTGGGCGCCGCCGCGGCGAGGGGGGACTACCAGCTCGCCGCGACCGAGCTGGCCCTGCTGCACGACAAGGCCGGGCGGGGCGTGGTCTCCGCGCCGCGGTTCCTGGACCGCCAGCGCGACCTGCTGGTCTTGATGCACGCGGCGCGCAGCGCGTTCCTGGGCCGGTGGGAGGGCCAGCCGCGGCCGCCCTGGGCGGCTTCCGGCGGCTCTGGCTTCTCCGGCGGCCCCCCGCGCCCGGCGCCCCTGCCCCCGTTTGCCGGGCGCGAGTAGGGCCAGTGCCCTGACTGCTACCGGGCCGCACGGGCGTACCGCGCCGGGGTCAGGCCGACGCGGCGGGTGAAGTGGCGGGTCAGGTGACTTTGATCGGCGAATCCCGCCTTGGCGGCCACGATGGCCGGCGGTTCCGCACGTTCCAGCAGGCGGCGAGCGAGGCCGACTCGCATCGCGACCTGGTAGGAGTGCGGTGGCATGCCTACCCCGGCCGTGAAGCGGCGGACCAGCTCGTACTTGCTCAGGCCAGCGGCGGCCGCGAGCTCATCCAGGGTCACGTTCCGCGTGATGTCGTCGTGTAGCAGGGCTATCGCTGCCCGGACAGCCGGGTCCCGGATCGCCGGGTCCCGGATCGCCGGGTCCCGGATCGCCGGGTCGTGGCGGGCGGGGTCCCCTGGCCGTGCTGCCAGCCTGGCCAGGAATGACCAGACCGCGCCCTCTCGCTCGAGCGCCGACCCCGGCTGTTCCATCTCCTGGTGCAGTGCCCGGAAGCACCGGGCGAGGGTGGCGGCGTCGTGGTTGTCGCCCGGGCCGGGGACGTCGGCGGTCCCGGCGAGGGGGTCAGGGAAGCGCGCGCCGCGCAGCGGCATGCCGTGGCCATCGTCGGCATCGGGCAGCTCGATGACCAGCAGGCGGCCCGCCCACGCGCCGCCCTCCGCGGGGCGGCCGGAATGCGCGGCGGACGGATCGAGCACGACCAGCTGCCCCGGGCGGACGATCCGCGATTCCCGTCCTCGCCGCAGGTGATAGGCCCGCCCGGCCGCGATCCCGATGACGTACGCGCCGGCCGGGTCAATCCGGTAGCCAGTGGTCACCCCGTGCATCCACACGAGCCGGCTGCCTGGCGACGTCCGCCAGATCCGGACCTGGTTCACCTCAACGCCGGGGGCTGGCAGTCCGCTGGCGACGCCGGGCAGGCGGCTGACGGCGGCGGGCGGGCGCAAGAACGTACTATCGCCGGCCGCCTCGCCGTCCGTAGCGTCTTTGACCATGCTCACGACACACATCATTGTGCCCGGCGCGGACACCGCCGCGCGCTGGTACGCCGACACGTTCGGCGCGGAGGAAAAGAGCCGCATCACCCTCCCCGACGGGCGGCTGCTGCACGTCGAGATGCACTTCGGCCCCTCGGTGGTGATGCTGGCCGATGAGTTCCCCGAGCATGAGGCGATGTCTCCGGCCGCGACTGGCTGTACCTCCGCCGTCTTCTACCTGCAAGTAGATGACGTGGACGCCACCTGGGCACGAGCGCTGGGCGGCGGGGCGCAGGTTCTGCGCCCGCTGGCGGACACGTTCTGGGGTGAGCGCGAAGGCCAGCTCACTGATCCCTTCGGCCATCGCTGGGGCGTGTCCCAGCACCTCCGTGACGTCTCGCTGGCCGAGATGAGCCAGGCCGCCGCCCAAGCGTTTGGCGGCGCCGCATCCGGGGGCTAACGCGTAGGACCGGCCCGCGGGGGATCCCGTGGTGGCGATGAGCAGGTCCTCGCCGGTCGAGGAGCGCAGCCCGTCGGCCCGGCCGGCGAAGTAGCGGGCGTTCTGGTCGGCCGCGCAGACGTGGCGGACATCGGCGAAGCCGGCCTCGCGGGCCAGCGCCATCACCTCCCGCGGCGCGAACAAGCTGCGGAACGGCGTGCCGGAGGCCGCCGCGCCCCGCTGGCTGACCGCCAGGCCCTCGCGGTCCTCCTCGGCCAGCAGCGCGGCCGGCAGCAGGAACGACATGACCAGCGTGGTGCCGGGGGCGAACCCCGCCAGCTGGCGCAAGGTGGCGAGGTTCGCCTCCCTGGTCAGGTACATGCTGACGCCGGTGGACGCCACCACGGCGGGCCGTTCGGGGTCGAACCCGGCCGCGGCGAGCTGGCGGTGCCAGTCTCCGTCCTCGAAGTCGAACGGGACCAGGTGCAGCCAGTCCGGGACCTGGTAGCCGAGCTCGGCCAGCCGCTGCCGCTTCCACTCCTGCGGGCCGGGCTGGTCGACCTCGAACACCTGGAGGCGGCCGCCGAGGTCGGCCCGGCGCTGGGCGAACGTGTCCAGGCCGGCCCCCAGGATCACGTACTGGGTGACGCCGCGCGCCGCCGCCTCGGCGACCAGGTCCTCGATGAACCGCGCCCGCGCCACGATCGAGGCCCGGAACCCGGCGGTGAAGCGCGGGCTCATGTCCGGGCGCTCGCGCCAGCCGTCCTCCGGGGCCGCGATCGCCAGCCCGACCCGGTCTTCGAGCACCGGCGGGACCGCGTCGACCTCCAGGTGCAGGGCCCGCCACAGGGCCACCCGGACGGCGGTGTTATCCGGTCGCGCGTCAGCCATGGCGTCCGTCGCCGCCGGGTGCGGCCTGCAGGACCCAGGTCCGGCCGTCGGGGTCGCGGACGGTCATCTCCCGGGTGCCGTAGTGGGTGTCGGCCCACTCCTGGACCACCTCGACGCCGGAGGCGGGGCGAAACGCCCGCTCGTCGGCCACCTTCAGCACGATCCGCGCCTGCGGCGGGCGGTCGGGCGGGACCTCGGCGATGAACACGTAGGGGCCGTCGCCGTTGCGAAGCTGGCCGGAGCTATGGCCGGTGTCGAACTCCAGCGTGAAGCCGAGGTCCTGGAAGAACCTCGCCGCCTTCCCCCAGTTGCGGGTTTCCAGGAACACCGCCTCGATTCCCTCGGTCCCCATGGGTCACGTCTCCTTCGCGTTGGCGCTGGGCGAGCCGGGGCCGCCGAGGTAGGCGCGCAGGGCATCCGCCACCAGCGCCGACAACGACTTCTCCTGCTCGATGGCGCGGTGCTTGACCTGCTTGATCAGCCCGGCCGGCAGGTAGACGTTGAACTGCTTGACGTCATCATCACCGCTCACAATAGGATGCTAGCAAGCTAGGGACGGTGGGGGAAGGCCTCGGATGACATTGGCTCGTTGCCGCCCCCCCTTTTCCATCCTGGGCCACGCGGGGGCTCGGTTAACCAGTGGTGCCGTTATCGTCGCTGACGGGCGTCGGTGGGGGCGTACCGGAATTCCTCGCGCAGCTCGCGGTGCCTGGTCACGGGGATGTTGACCGCGACCGTGCCGACGTGGCGGCCGCCCCGGTGGTACCGGGTGATCAGGCCGCCGGCCAGGTCGCCGAGGTCGCCTTCGGTGACGCGGGCCTCATCGGCCAGGACGGGGGAGCCGTAGCTTTGCAGCCGCAGGTCCAGCTGGTCGCTCCAGAACGCCGGGAGCGGGGTGAACGGGGCGGTGTCGACCGGGGACCTGGCCAGCGCCGCGCGCAGCGTGGCGGCGGCCCGGCGCGCGGTGTCGGTCGGCATCGACCAGTGCTCGACCCGGCGCGGCACCGCGTCGAACAGCGGGTTGGGGAAGCGGGCGACGTCCCCGACCGCGACCACCCGCTGCGCCCCGGCGACGGCCAGGGCGTTGTCGCACAGCACGCCGTCGGACAGGTCCAGGCCGTTGCCGGCTAGCCACTCGACGTTGACCAGCGAGCCAGTGGCCTCGACGATCACCTCAGCCGGCACCTCGGTGCCATCGCCGAGCAGCAGCCCGGTCCCGGTCACGCCGGCCACTGTCTGGCCGGTGGCGAACCGGATGCCCGCGTTCGCGTGCGACCGCTGGATGGCGCCCGCCAGCTCCTCGCCCAGGACCCGGAGCATCGGGGCGCGGTCGGCCTCGATCACGGTGACCGCGCAGCCGAGGCGCAGCGCGGTGCCCGCGACCTCGCAGCCGATGAAGCCGCCGCCGATGATCGCCACGCGGGTGCCGGGCAGCAAGGAGGCCCGCAGGCCGAGGGAGTCATCGAGAGAGCGCAGCACGCGGGCGCCCGGGATCGGCGCCGGCTGACCGTCCGGTCCGGGCAGGCGGAGCCGCCGGGGCCGAAGCCCGGTCGCGACCACCAGCCCGTCGAACGCCAGGCCGGTGCCGTCGGCCAGGGTCAGGGTCCCGGCCGTGAGGTCGGCCGCCGTCACCGGCTGGCCCAGCCGGAACGCGACGTCGGCGACCGACTTGCGGCGGCGGAAGGCCACGTTCTCATGCGCCTTCTCCAGGCTAAGCTCGCCGGCCCAGGCCAGCAGCTCCTTCGACAGCGGGGGCCGGCTGTACGGCAGGTGCGGCTCCGCCCCGATCACCGTCACCGGGCCAGCGTGGCCGGCCGCGCGCAACTGCTCGGCGGCGCGCAGGCCACCCAGGCCAGCGCCCGCGATCACCACGTGGCGGTCAGGCATCGCGGTCGACGATAACGCGCGTGCCGGTCCTTCCTGTTCCGGGGGCGGGTGCCGCGGTGCCCCGTCAGCGGACCGGTCGCTGCGTCCAGCCGGGAACATCTGGCAAATTCTTTGCGAGGTTGTCGCTATGCGACGGTGTTCGGTGACATGCTCAGCAACAGGAGCATTGCGCAGGGCGGAGGGACCGGCATGACGACCCAGCCATCAGATGAGGACGTCCTGATCCAGACGGCGCGCGCCGAGCGCGGGGAGCAGCGGTCGGGGAGGTCCATGGGGGCCTCGCTCGGCGTGGCCATCGCCTTCGGCGCGGTGGGCGGAGTGCTGATCTTCGGCCCGCGCGTGATCAACATGATCTTGCCCGGGCCGCTGCGGCTGCTCGGGTGGTTCGGGGGGCCGGTGCTGTTCCTCCTGGGCATCGTCGCGTTCGCGATCACCGGGCTCTTCCTGCTGAACGCGCTGGCGTCCAGCCCGATGGCCTCGTGGGGGACCACGATGCCGGGGAACTGCCCGCAGTGCGGCCAGCCCAAGCTGCGCTCGGACACGGTGCCGGGCCCGGCGAGCGGGAGCCCCGCCGATGGCCCGCGGGGCATCGTCACCCTCTGCGAGAACTGCGATCACGCCTCCGCCCGGGTCACCCGCCCGGGCGGCGCGCCGCCCGCCTAGCCGGTCACGGCTTCCTCGGAAGCCGCCGCCTCCTCGGAAGCCAGCTCGGGGGCGGCGGGCAGCCGCTCGCGGGTGGACAGGCACAGCTTCAGCGCGCCGATCCACAGCAGCACCGACCCCGTGACGTGGACCCACACCAGGCCGGCCGGCTCGTGGCTGAAGTACTGCGCGTACCCGATGGCCGCCTGCGCGATCACGCCGCCGAGCATGAGCCAGCCGTACCGCCGCGCCCGCGCCGGGGCGGCGGAGAACCGCAGCCCGATGACCAGCGCCACTACCGTCGCGGTGATGAACCAGGCGATGTCGGCGTGGAACTGGGTCACCCCGTCCAGCGGCAGGTGGAACCGGGGCACCGCCGAGTGGTGCCCGCCAGCGTCAACCGTCGTCCCCGCCAGCGGCCCGGTCCCGGTCACCACGGTGCCCGCCGCGAGCATCGCCGCGACGGCGCCGGCCAGCAGCAGCGCCAGCACCCGGAACTCCGGGCGGACCAGTGCCCGCACCGGGCCGTCGCCCTCGGCCACCCGCGTGTGCAGCACGACCGCCGCCGCCAGGATCGACGAGGACAGCAGGAAATGGACGGCCACCAGGGCCGGGTTCAGCTTGGTCAGCACGACGATGCCGCCCACCACCGCCTGCGCCACCACGCCGAGGGGCAGCCAGGCCGACAGCCGCACCAGGTCCCGCCGCCGCGCGCCGCCGACGCGGTCCCCCGCGGAGGATGCGGATGATCCGCCGCGGGGACGTCCCCCCGGGCGATACCGCCAGCAGGCGATGAACGCCAGCCCCGCGATGATCACCAGCGGGTAGTTCAGTAGCCGGTTGCCGAACTCGATCCACGTGTTCAGCGTGGCCTGCCCGCTCACGTGCGCCGCGATCAGGCTGGTGGTGGTGCACTTGGGCCAGTCGTCGCACCCCAGCCCGGACGCCGACAGCCGCACCGCCGCGCCCGTCGTGATGATCACCGCGTTGGCGATCACCGCCGCCAGCGCCCACCCGCGCACCGCCGCCAGCGACGGCCGCCAGAACGAGTCCCCGATCCGGGTAACCCACGCCCTCATGATTGTCCTCCCCGGGTCGCACCCGCAGTATCCCTGGCCGCGCCCCTGGCCGCTCCCGCGGATGCGACCACCACGCAGCCGATCCCCGCCCACTCGGCCACGCTGAGCCGCTGGCTGAGCATCACCAGCCCGATCAGCGCCGCCACCGCGGGCTGCAGGCTCATCCACACCCCGAACACCCGGGCCGGCACCCGCCGCAGCGCCTCCAGCTCCAGCCAGTACGGCACCACCGACGACAGCAGCCCGATCGCCGCGCCCTCGCCGAGCGCCACCGGCGTGAACATCCACCGCTCCCCGGCCGCCAGGCCCGGCGCGGTGACCAGCAGCGCCGCCACGCCCATGGCCAGGACCAGCCCCGAGGCGCCTTCCATCCGCTGCCCGGTCGCCTTGCTGAGCAGGATGTACGCCGCCCACCCGGCGGCGGCGACCAGCCCCCAGGCCACCCCGGCGAGGTTCAGCTGCCCGCCCGAGCCGCGCGCGAGCAGCACCACCCCGATCGCCGCCAGCCCCGCCCACCCCAGGCTAGCGAAACGCCGCGCCCCGATCACCGCCACGGCCAGCGGGCCCAGGAACTCGGTAGTCACGGCAATGCCCAGGGGAATCCGGGCGAAGGCCTGATAGATGGCGAAATTCATCAAGCCCAGTACCACTCCGAACGAGGCGGTGGCGACTATCGCGTTCCAGTCCCGGCGCCCGGCCACGCCGGCGATGACCCGGGTGGTGCCGCGCCCGGCGATCGCCACCACGATGATCGTGGCCGCCCACAGCCGCAGCGTAGTCACCGCGGCCGGCGGCAGCTGGGAGAACAGGCGGGTGGCGATCCCGGCCCCCGCCTGCACCGAGACCGCCCCGGTGAGCACCAGCCCGACGGGAAACGCGAGCGCCCCCCGCGCGGCCTGCTCCGCGGGGGCGGTCCCTACTCCCACCGGAAGGACCGGGCGGCCAGCGTGATCGTGACGATCGCCCACACCGCGAGGGTGACGGTGTTCTTCACTGGCAGCCCGCCGTGGTAGGCGAGCACGTCCCGCAGCCCGGTGGACAGCGCCCCGGTCGGCAGCAACTCCAGGAACGGCCGGGCGCCGGCGGGGAACTTAGCCAGCGGGAACACCGCGCCGCCGATGCCGAGCAGCACCACGTACATGAGGTTGGCGGCGGCCAGCGTCGCCTCCGCGCGCAGCGTCCCCGCCATCAGCAGGGCCAGCCCGCTGAACGCGGCCGTGCCCAGCAGCACCAGCAGCGGCACCGTGACGACGGCCAGGGCGGAGGCGCCGGGGGTCCAGCCCAGGGCGAAGGCGACGCCGATGATGATGGCCGCCTGCAGCAACTCCACCACGATGACGGTCGCGGTCTTAGCCGCGATGAGCCCGGACCGCGACAGCGGCGTCGCCCCGAGCCGCTTGAGCACCCCGTAGCGACGCTCGAAGCCGGTGGCGATCGCCTGGCTGGTGAACGCGGTTGACATGACCGCCAAGGCGATGACGCCGGGGGTGAGGAAGTCGATCCGGCTCAGGCCGACGCCCAGGTTGACCAGGTTCTCCAGGCTGAACCCGGCCAGTAGCAGCAGCGGGATCACCAGCGTCAAGGTGAGCTGCTCGCCGTTGCGCAGCAGCGTCCGCGTCTCCAGCGCCGCCTGGGCGGCCACCATCCGGCGCAGTGGCGCGGCGCCCGGGGCCGGCGTGAACGTCCCAGCGCTGAACGCCGGGGACAATTCGCTCATGCCCTTAGCTCCCGTCCGGTCAGCTCCAGGCTCTGCTTTCCCGCGAGCCCGGACACCAGGGCTCGCTCCGGGCCGGAGGGCAGTTCGCTCATGCCCTTAGCTCCCGTCCGGTCAGCTCCAGGAAGACGTCTTCGAGGGTCCGCGATTCGATCTTCAGCGAGCTGGGCAAGACGCTGCGCTCGGCGCACCAGGCGGTGACGGCGGCGAGCAGGCCGGGGTCCACGGCTGCCTGGACCTCGATGAGGTAGTGCCCGGCGGGTGATTCCTTCGCGGCGCTGCCGGCCGGCAACGCCGCCAGGAGGCTCTCGGTGTCCAGGCCCGGCTGCGCGCGGAAGCGGAGCTGCCCCGTTGACCCGGTCAGCTCGGCGGGGCTGCCGGAGGCGACGGCCTGGCCCCGGTCGATGATCACCACGTGGTCGGACAATCGCTCGGCCTCTTCCATGAAGTGGGTGGTGAGGATGACCGCCACGCCGTCGGCGCGCAGCGCCGACACCAGGTCCCAGGTCGCGTGCCGGGCCTGCGGGTCCATCCCGGCCGTCGGCTCGTCGAGGAACACCAGCTCGGGCCGCCCGACCACCGCGGCGGCGAGGGACAGCCGCTGCTGCTGACCGCCGGACAGCCGCTTGAACGGCGTCTTGGCCACCGCGGAGAGGCCGACGATATCCAGCAGCCAGCCGGGATCGTTGGGGCGAGAATGGAAGCGGGAGAGCAGGCGCAGGTACTCCACCGCGGGGACCGCGGGCGGGATGCCCCCGGACTGGAGCATGACGCCGACCCGGGGCCGCAGCGCGCGGCCGTCGGCGGCCGGGTCCAGGCCGAGGACGCGGACGGTGCCCCCGTCGGGGCGCCGGTAGCCCTCGCAGACCTCGATCGTGGTGGTCTTGCCCGCGCCGTTCGGCCCGAGGATCGCGGTCACCTCACCGCGCCCGGCGGTGAGCGTCAGCCCGTCGACGGCGCATCGCTCGCCGTAGCGCTTGACCAAGCCGGCGATCGTGACGGCGGGCTCATTACTCACGCACGCAGTCTACGTTCGCCCGG
>JAICUO010000067.1 GCA_025935815.1 Streptosporangiaceae bacterium | reverse complement strand
TGGATCGCGCCGGACTGCGTCGGGCTGCTGGTCTTCGCGACGGGGACTCCGTGGGCGCACGCCTACCTGGGCCCGCAGGCCCGACGACTGACCGCGCTGGCGTGGCCGGCGCTTAGCCGCGCGCCGCGGGGGCGCTCGCGGCTAAGGCGGGCCATTGAGTGGTGGACGATGGCGGCTGTCGGCGGGGTCACCAGCCCTGATGGGTGATGGCGGCCCAGAATTCATCGTCATCGTCATCGGGTGAGGGCGGCATCTTCCTATTTCCAATTCGCGCTGGCTGGATGTTGACTAGGTAAGTTAGCCCATGCAGTTGCCCCTGATCGTTGGGGATGATAATTACCTGGTTTTCGGAAGCGATTCGGAAGCGGCCTGGAAGCGGAATTGAAGACGGCCTGCAGGCGCCCCGGGGGTGGCTGAATTGCTATAATTCCCAGCCAGGGAGTTTCCGCGGGGGCGCGGCGATAAATGCGGGACCGGGAGGGGTTACGTGACTGACTGGAGAACCGGGGGCCTCGAGGAGGTCCGCCAGGATGCTGTCAGCGTGCTGCAGGACATGCTGAGCTGGAGGCTGTCGACAGCGCGCTGGGATTCGATAGCCGGCAGCGTGGAAGCGCTGGCCACGTACCTGGACCTCGGCGACCTGGCCGCCGCCCGGGACATCGTGATCCAACTTGAGCTGGCTGGCCCGGTGCGGATCACCAGGATCGGGGCGCTGCCGTCGCAGCCGCCGCCGCCCCCGGTCCGGGATCGGGTCAACCAGCTGATCCACCGGCTGTCGGGCGGCGACAGCCGGGCGACAGCCGCGAACCTGAACGAGGGCGAGGAAGGCGCGCAGGCCGGCGAGGCGTCATGAGGATTATCGACCAGCAACTCGTGGCGCATCTCTTCATCGTCGTTGACGGGCCGGACGCCGAGGCCGCCTATGAAGCGGTCGACGAGATCTGGCGGGGCTGCGGGCGCGCCTTCGCGATGACTGAGTCCATCCCTGGCGTGAACCTGCCGCGCCTGCTCTCGGGAGGACTGCGGAGCCTGCCGATCGGCGGCGAGACCGCCCTCGCGGCACAAGAGTCGCGGGACGCGAACTTCCAGGCGGTGCTGCGCGTCCATCACGACGTGCTCAACTTGTCAATCGCGCTCGCCATGCCGGAACGGCCCGCGGGTGAGGTGCCAGGCAGCGCGGAAGAGCGCTGGACCTGGTGGCGCGACCTGGACAGCCGGTGGCAGCGGCTGACCGAGCGCGCTGCCGCGCACCTGCTGGGCGAGGCGCGGCTGTACCTGGCGCGGGTGGAGGACGCGGCCGGGATTGCGGCGGCCGCGCCCGCGCTGTATGACCGGCTCGCCAGCTTGCTGCCCGCCGAGGCCACCCGCCAGCAGGCACCGGGATCGACGGGGGTGAGCCTGGCCGAAGGGTACGCGCTCTGGGAGACGGCCACGGAGCCAGACGATCGGCAGCTGCGGCGGTTCGTATTGGCGATAGCGCCCGAAGCGGACGCCGCCGCCAGCGCGTGGGCGTGGTCCGACGGCGGCACCCGCATCCCCCCGCTCGCCCGGTACCTGCTGCACGCGGCGAAGATCCGCTACGAGCTGCGGGTCTGGCAGCGGGACCGCAAGGCTCGGCAGCTGCGGAGCTCGCTGGACGCGCTGGGTGAGGAGTTGCGCCGCCTCGGCGCGAGTGACCCGGTGAAGCAGGAGTTGCTGCGGGTCCGCCGCCTCGACGCGATGCTGCAGAGCGCCGACCTGCGCGACCTGCGGCACACCGTGGAGATCGCCGCAGACAACCTCGGCCGGGCGGTGGACATGACGGGCCTGCTGACTCCCGGGGGCCCGTTCGCCGACGATGCCGGGCTGGCTCGCTCCATGCTGGAACGGCTGGCCGACGAGGTCACCTACCTGGACCAGGCGGCCGAGCGGGCGCAGTTGTCCAGCGCGGTGCCCCCCGCGGCCGGCCCGAGCAGGTCGGCCGGGCGCCACCATCCGACTCCGCCCGTCACCGAGACCGTGACCAGCGGGGATCTTCGCCGGAAGGTCTTCGTGGTGTACGGGCGGGATGGACAGGCCGAGGGTGCCGTCTATGACTTCCTGCGCGCGATAGACCTGTGCCCGCTGGAATGGGAGGAGGTGGTCGCGGCGACGGGGAAGATGGCGCCGACGCTCGGGGAGGCGGTGCGCGCGGGGCTGGCCCTGGCGCACGCCGTGGTGGTCCTGATGACCCCCGATGACGTGGTTCGCCTCCATCCGGACCTGCACGCGAAGAACGAGACCATCGCCGAGACCGAGGAGTCCATGCAGGCCCGGCCGAACGTCCTGCTCGAGCTGGGCATGGCCTTCATGACCCACCCGAACAACACCCTGGTCCTCCTGGCCGGCGAGCAACGACCCGTCACCGACCTCGGCGGCGTCAACTACGTGAGGGTGGCGGACACGGTCGCCTGCCGTCAGAAGATCGCCACCCGGTTGCAGGCCGCGGGCTGCGCGGTCGACCTTCGCGGGAACCGCTGGCACACGGCCGGAGACTTCGCGGGTCTGGCGCAGAGCCGGCAGCCGCCGCCCAGCTCTCCCGGAAGCTGACCGGCAGGGGCTTACCGCGATGAATGATGGCGATCGGCGTCAGTACCACCAGCAAGCGGAGATACTGCTGGGCAAGCGGCCCTGGACACCTGGTGACGTTGATCAGGCCGTCATGCTCCACGACCTGCTGGAAACTCCGGACGGCGGCCCCGATCCCGTCGCGAAGAAGCTCCGCGCGCGGCTGACCGGGGAATTGGAACAGCGGCTGGCGCACGCGGAGAATCCCGTGGACAGGGTCAGGCTGGGATTCTTTTCCGCGTTCATGCTGGACACGCCGGACCCGCTCGCGCGCCGCCTTTTCGCGTTGTTCTACCGCGGCATGACAAGTTTCGCGGAATTTGGGAGTGGCGCTCACGGGCAGCTCGACATGGCTATCGAGGCTTTCCGTGACCTGGATCGGGTGGTCGTGGCGGAGGGGCCGCGGGCCGCCGCCCGTCTGGGGAGCAACTACGACGCTGCCCTGGTGGGGCTGGCGGCCTCCTGCTACGTGCGGTATGAGGGTCGCCGGGAGTTGCTGCGATTGGAGCCGCCCCCTGAAATGGAACTCGAGATCAGGGCGGACCTGGAGGGGGCCATTGACGCGAGCAAGCGAGTCGTCGACAAGGCCGGCTCACCCAGCCGCGCGGATGCGCTGGCGACCCTCGGATCGTGCTACGCGGATCGCTATGAGGATGATTCCCGTTACGGGGGCCGAGAGACGGTAGATAACGCGGTCACCCTGCTGCGAGAGGCTCTCACGCTGGCGGAGGCGAAAGTCCCGCACCCCGGGCAGGCGTCGGAAGGAGCCTCCAGGCTTTACAGCATCAGGGACAGGCTGGCCGGGGTGCTGGCTATCCGCGACACCCGCCCGGACGTCGATGAGGCGATCGCGTTGTACCTGCGGAACCGCGACGATGCGGCCGCGATCGGAGTCGCCGGCCTGCCCGGCCCCGCGCTCAGCCTCATGACGGCCTACATCCGGCGGTGGAGCCACACGAGGGAAGCCGCCGACCGGGCCCGGGCCCGGTCGGCGTACGCCGAGGCATTCGCCGCGGGGTCGGCCACCCACCTGCCGGCTGCCTTTGACATCGCAACGCAGTGGGGCGGCCTGGCCTGGAAGGAGCACTGGTGGGCCGAGGCGGGCGCTGCCTACCAGCAGGCGATCCGGGTGGTGCACCTGGCCGTCCGGCAGCAGGGCAGCCGCGCCGACCGCGAGTGGATCGTCAGGAAGACACCCGGAGTGGCAGCCTGGGCGGCGCTTAGCCTCGCGCGCGCCGACGCTGGCGAGGGCACCCTCGAAGACGCCCTCGTCACCGTGGAAACCGGTCGCGGGGTGCTGCTCACAGAGATGTTCGACCGCCGCGCGATTGACTACGAGCGCATCGCGTCGCTGGCGGGCGAGGAGATCGCCGGACAATACCAGCGCCTGACCGAGGAGCTGACCCGGCTCGAAGCGCGGCTGCTGGGCAGCGGCCCGCGGGGCGACAGCGCGATCACCGCCGCCGTCGAGGAAACGCGCAGGCGACGCGCGCTCTTGCGGGCACGCATGGGAAACGCCGCGCGGAACACGCTGGCGGTCATGGACGGCCCGCCTACCATCGCCGAGCTCCGGGAAGCGGTCGGCTCGGCCACGGTCGTCTACCTCGCGGCGACGGGACAGGGCGGCCTGGCCCTGATCCTGCGTCCCGGCGGTGCGCCAGTCGAGGCGGTGGAACTCGGCGAGCTGACGATGGCGGCGGCGATGGATATCGTCGGCGCGCTGCAATATGCCGTTGCGGAGAAAAACGACGCGCTCGGCGCCGAGGTCTGCGAGGAGTTGTGGCTCGTCGCGATGGAGCGGCTGCTACCGAGGCTGCGGGGTGCCACCGAGGTGGTGTTCATCCCCGGGGGCGGCCTCGCGGGCCTGCCGTGGCACGCGGCGAGGCTGCCGGGGGAGTCTGGCGGCTACGTGCTGGACGAGCTGGCGATCAGCTACATGCCGAATATCAGGTCGCTGCCGGTGGCCCGCGCGGCCTGGGAGGGCAGGCCGCGCCAGCTGCGGGCGCTGGCCATCGAGGCGCCGGAGCGGACAAGCGGGGTGCCGCTGTCGACCGCGAAAGAGATCGCGGCGGTCCAGGCCCACCAGAGCGCGGACTTCCGGGTGACGCGGCTACCCGGCGCCGAGGCGACGATAGGGCGACTGCGCGACGCCTTGGGGCGGTATGAGGTTCTCCACTACGCCGGGCACGCGTTCGCGGACCCGGATGACCCGCTGGCGGGCGCCTTGGTGCTCGCCGATGATGAGCACCTCACCGTGCGCGAGCTGCTGGCGCGCGGGATCGGCGCTGGGCGCTTGGCGGTGCTGTCCGCGTGCCAGACCGCCCGCGTGGAGGACCTGACGTCAGATGAGATGGTCAGCTTCCCGACCGCGATGGTGCAGTGCGGCTTCGGTGGCGTGGTCGGCACGCTGTGGGAAGTGCCAGACACGGCGGCTTCCAGGGTCATGGAAGCCTTCTACGGGCACTGGCGGGGGAGCGGGGTTACCCCGCGCGAGGCCCTGCGGGCGGCGCAGCGCTACACCCGGGACAGCAGGTACGCCACCCCGCTGGCCTGGGCCAGCTTCGTGTACGTCGGCCCCTGACCGGTGAGGTCACGGGCCGGCGTGGATGTGCGCGGCCCAGAGCGCGGGCGATCGCGGGTAGCGGTCGCGGAGCTGGCGGGTGGCACTGTGCAAGGCGACCGCGGTGCGACGCACGTCGATGGTTTCCCGGTTTCCGGGCGCGGCCAGCGCCGCGTAGAAGTCACGCACGAGCCTCGCCGAGGCCTGGTCGCTGACCGGCCAGAGGGTGCCCACGACGTGCTGGTAGCCGGCCAACTGGAAGGCACCGGTCAGATGCACGGCCTCGTTCACCAGATCAGCGGTGGTCACCGCCGTCTCGCAGGCAGACAGGAACGCCAGGCCGCCCGTCAGCCGCAGCGCGCTGATGTCGGTAACGGTCAGCGGGGCCTTCGCGTGATCATCGAGGAAAAGCTGGCTGAGTCCCGGATCCGCGGTCTCCACGGTGCCGTGGCAGGCGAAGTGAGCGACCGGGTATTCGGGCAGCGCGGCCAGGACCGCCCCGCGGGTCGGCGGCTGAAGCCGGAGCGCGCGGGGGAACAGGCCCGCGATGATGGCTGCCTCGTGGCGGGCGCCGCGAAGCGGCGGCGTGCCCGGCGCGTCGGGGACGGCGACGATGAGCGGGGCGCCCGCCGCCTGGAGAGCCGGTGATGACTGGGAGCGGGCATAGCGCAGGCTGCGGGCGGTGAAGGTATAGGAGGAGACGACCTCGTCCAGGCAGGTGGCGTGCAGCGGCAAGAACGTGAAGACGCCGACGGGGCACCACCAGATCCGGGGGCGCTCGCGCTCGTCGGCCCGGGGACGGTCATAACCGAGGGCGGCCAGGACCGGCTCGGTGACGCGCTCGCGTAGCCATCGGAAAATCGTGAGGACCTCCCGCTGGGCGACAGGGTCGGCGAGGTCCAGTGCCTCATCACCGGGCTCGAGGCCGGCCAAGACCATCAGCCGCTCGGCCTTGTCCCAGACGTCGGACTCGGTGACGGCGAGGGGGACATGCCGTACGCAGCCGGCATTTGCCGAGCCCGCGGCCGGGATAAGGAGCAGGGCGTCACAGCGCAGCGTGCTGGCGTAGACGTAGACGACCGGGCCGCCACTGGCAACGGCGCTCAGCTCCCGGATGCTCAGGGGCCGGTGGTGGTCATGGCCCGCCCGCCGATCGAGGTCATCGGCGACGAGCACCCCCCGGGTCCGCTCGAGCAGCTCGACGGCGCGGTCGGGGCGTCCGGCGGTGACGGCCGCCTGCGCGGCATGAGCCGCCAGGTGGGTGACGGAAGCGATCTCGTGCTCCTGGTCGTTGCGGTCGAGCTGTCCGGGAAGCACGCCGGGGAGCAGGTCGACCGCCGCCTCGATGCAGGCGAGTGCCTCCTGCGCGGTCCGGCCCGCCTTCGCGGCAAGCTCCGCGGTCCGCCGGTACGCCCCGATCCGTCGGCGGACCGAGGCGAGCGGGTGTGCCGCGGTGTCGTGAAAGCACTGCCAGGCCTCGGCCGCCGCCGCGGCGCCTGCGCCGGCCGAGACCGCCGCCTGGTGCCGCGCGACCAGCGCCCAGCCGAGCTGGTCGCGAATCCGTGGGTATTCGGGAGCGTCGGGCGCGGTGGCGGCGGCAGCCTCCCGCGCCAGCCGCAGCGCCTCGTCAAGCGGCGCCGGGTCCCGGCTGTCAGCCGGCTGACGGTACAGCAGCAGCCAGCTGAGGGCGGCGAGCCGGCTTGGCCGATCCGGGTGGGACTCAGGGGTCACCGCGATAGACAAGCGCTCCGACCGGATCGCGTCATCGAGCCACTGGCTTCCCGGCTCCGGGAAGCGACGGTGAAGAGCGTGGTAGGCCTCGGCGAGATCGGCCAGGCAGACCGCGCGCCCAGGATGGTCTTCTGGGAGCGCGTCGAGTGCCTCCTCAAGGTAGCGTGCCGCCTCCAGCGCCGCGTCCAGGCTGTCGGTGCGCTCGGCCAGGGAGCTCACGCTGGCCGCCAGGTTCACCAGCCGGTCGATCCGGCTGGTGTGCCCAGGCGGGGTCGCGGCCAACGCCTCCTGCCGGACCTGCACAGCCTCCCGCAGCAGCGCCGAGTTCCGCGTTCGGATGAACTGGCTTGTCAGCACGGCTCCGAGGTCGCTTAGCAGCATCGCCCGGCCGGGGTCGTCCGGCGGCATGGCGGCGACCGCCGCCCGGGCCAGGGCTACGGCCTCGGTAAGCGGCCCGCCGTCTCCGGTCAGCGCGGCCAGGTCGTCAAGCAGGGAAGAGAGGTCGGCCTGCCGCGGCGCCCGGATCGGATCGTCGGCGGCCGTCGCCGCGATCGCCTCGCGGGTCACCTGGATGGCCTCGCGCAGCACGTCAGCCTCCCGGGTGCGCATGAACAGGGCGCCCAGGGATTGCCCGAGATTGATCAGGTATCCCGAAGAGTCCCCCTCACCGGCGGGGACGGCGGCGAGGGCGTCCCGGCTGGCCTGGACGAACTCATCCAGCAGGTCCACGTCACCGGTCCGGTTATAGAGCCTTTCGACGGCGCCCGATAGCGCGGTCAGGCACAGTGCCCGCAAGTGGTGGCCGGGAGGGGCGGCCGCGACGGCCTCCCTGGCCACGTGGACGCACTCTTGCAGCACGGCGAGGTCCCCCGTGCGCTGCCACTCACGGTCAAGGGCCTGCTGCAGGTTGGTGAGGTAACCGCCTCGTTCCGGGTAACCGGGCGGCGCGGACGCCACGGCCTGTCGCGCGGCCGTGATCGACTCGGCGAGCGCGGCGATGTCCCCGGTTCGGTCGTACCGGCACAGCAGCGTGCCAGCGAGGTTGCTCGCGCGGCGCGGCAGGTCCGGGTGGCCCGGCCAGGTGCCCGCGACCGCCGTGCGGTTAGCGCCGACCGCCTCGGTCAGCGCGTCCAGGTCACCGGTCCGTTCGAACCGCAACCGCAGCGTGTCGCCAAGGTTCGACAGGTACGTGAGGCGCTTGTCACCCGACGCCGCGGCCACTGCCTTACGGGCGAACTGTATCCCTTCGGTGAGCGCGCCGACGTCCCCAGTGAGCGCCTGCTGCTCCCGCAGCCAGCTGCCCAGGCTGTTCCACTGCGTCGCGGCATCCGGGTCGTCGAGTAGCTCGGCATAGCTGACCGCCTCCCGGTAGGCGGCGATGATCTTGTTGAGCAAGACGGGATGGGGATCGTCGTCATACAGGTCGCCGAGTGCGCCTCCGAGGATGGAGTACTGGGTGGTCAGCGCGGGCTCGAACCCATGCAGGTCGATGGCTTCGGTGGCCGCCTGGACGGCCTCGTGGAGCAGTTCGACCCTTCGGGTGCGCCCGTGCAGGTCGCGCAGTCCGGACGCGAGAGTGAACAGGTACGGGGCGCGATCCGGATCACCGGGGTCGGTGGCGGCGACGGCGGCCCGCTGGTGGCTAACCGACTCGGCCTGGGCGGCCGTGTCGGCGGTCGCGTCGGCGAGGTTATGCAGGGCGTAGGCGAGGTTGTTGTGGTAGGCCGCGATGTCCGGCACTCCGGTTCTGGCCGCCGCGGCGAGCGCGGCGCGGAGCACCGGGATCGCGCGGGTGAGCAGCGACTGGTCGCCGGTGCGCTGGTATTCCTCGAAAAGGTCGAGTCCCTCGCGCGCCAGTGGCCCTGGCCGCTGCTCACCTCGCGTTTGCGCCATGGTTCACTGTGGCGCATCGCCACCCGGGCCGGCGCCGGCTAAGAGTTCCCGAACGCCAGGCCCAGGTTCACGTTGTGGATCCGTTGCACGTAGGCGGGGGCGGCCACGATGATGAAGTGCGCGGTTACCTCCTTGCCCATCCCCTCGACGAAGACCTGCCAGGCCGGCTGGGAGCGAAGGTAGTTGTGGATCGGCAGTGAGATGAAGCCGGTGATGACCGCGAGGAACGACCGCATGCGGTCCGAGCCGACGAAGACCCGCTTGCCCGCGTTGATCGCCCACATCCGGTAGGGCCGCACCCGGTCCTCCGCCTCCGGTACCCCGTAGGCGCACCAGGCGGCGACGCCGATCAGCTCGGCGTACCTCGTCAGGTCCGCGTTAGACCTGACCGGCAGCAGGGATGCGGCCCACGAGGCCAGGATGTCGGTCGCCTCGGAGCGGATCGCGGCGGCCACCCCGGGCTGGGCCTTGGTGACCGCGCGCACCGCCGCCGTCATCGCCTCGTCGGGCCGCTTCAAGGTGGCCATCGCGCGGGTGCGAAGCAGGTAGAGCATGGCGGTGGCCCGGCCGCCGGTGGCGCGGTCGGCCTGGTCGATGGCGGCGGCCGCGTCTTGCGGCCGGGAGCTGGCCAGCAGCAGGCTCGCGGTGCTCTCCCAGTTCCGGACCTCGCCCGGCTGCTCGCGGGCCGCGAACTCGGCCGCCGCGAGTCCCTCGGCGAGCAGCTGGGGATGCGCGAACCCGGAGACGTTGACCACGCTGGTGACGACCCAGGCGAGCGCCGAGGCGGCGTCGGCGTTGTGCCAGCGGTTGACCGCCTCGCGGGCCACTCGCAGCGCGTCGTCGTACTCGTCGGCGAAGACGTACTCCGACAGGATGCGCCACAGCTGCTCAAGCGTCTCGAAGACCGTGGCCGGGATCTCGGCCTCGGCGCCGCCGCCCTGGTCATCCAGCACGCCGCGCTTGACGGCCTGGGAGACGTTCTGGATCAGCTTGAGGACCTCGGCGGCCTTCGCCCGGCCAGCCGGGTTCCCGCTGTTGCTCTTGTGGTTCCACTGCCGGCGCTTCTTGGCGATGTTGGCGTCGAGCGCGTCCGGCGTGGCGGGCGGGATGCCGAAGAACTCAAGCATCTGCTCGTAGGTGGCCGGACGGGGGAGGGTTGAGGTGGCCTCCCACTTCTCACGGGTAGCAACCATGGCTAGCTCACCTTGGTGTTCCGGTAGAGGGCGGCGGCATTCGCGACCTGCGCCTTGCTGAGGTTGCCCGGCCGAGGCACCTTGAGCTTGCACATGTGGGTGCCGGTCTGCCCGTCGTAGGCGTTCACCTCGATCATCCCTGCCCTGTCGTAGCTCATCGTGACCTTGATGGGGTAGCCCTTGGGCACACCGCGCCCGAACGAGCCGGTGCTCTTGCCAAGCTGCTTGACGAACTCCAGGTCTTCCTCGTCGCCCTCGTTCAGCTTGATCTCGACCTCGTTCTGGCCCTCGTCCACGGTGTTGAAGGTGTCCGCCACGTCGTCCACCGGGACCGGTGTCTGCGCGTTGATCATGATGAAGTTCCGCAACTCCATCTCATCGTTGAGCGCGGTGATGCCAAGGCCGTGCGAGCAGACGTCGACCGGCTTGGGCATCCGCGCGAGCGCGGTCCGCGGGTCCAGGTCCTGGCCTTCCTTAGCCGCCAGCATGGCCGCGCCGCGGGCCACGTCCTCGTCGAGGTTGCGGGAGAACAACGGTGGGCGGCCGCAGACGCGCTCCAGCATCTTCTGGAACGCCGGGATCCGGCTCGACCCGCCGACCATCAGCACGGTGCCGATGTCGGATGGCTGAAGTCCGGCCAGCTCCAGCGTGTACAAGGTGGTGTCCTCGGTGGCGGTCACCTTGTCCCTGATCAGCTTCTCGAACTGCGCGCGGGTCAGCTCGAACGGCAGCGGGCGGCCGCTGCCGGTCAGCGAGGTGCTGGCCGTCTCCAGCGTGGAGAGCTCCTTCTTCAGCGCCTCGGCCTTGCCGTAGGCGTCTTGCCGTGCCCACGGCTCCGTCTCGACGTCCAGGCCGCCCTGCCGGGCGGTCGCGATCATCTTCGCCAGGATGAGGTTGTCGAAGTCCATGCCGCCGAGCCGCCGGTCGCCGCCGGTGGCCAGCACCTTCATGCTGCCGTCGGATGCGACCTCCATCACCGTGACGTCGAACGTGCCGCCGCCCAGGTCGAAGACGAGGATCCGCCCGGCGCTGGCGTTATCGAGACCGTGCGCGATGGCGGCGGCGGTCGGCTCGTTGACGATGTGCACGACCTCAA
Source organism: Streptosporangiaceae bacterium (assembly GCA_025935815.1). Lineage (GTDB taxonomy): Bacteria > Actinomycetota > Actinomycetes > Streptosporangiales > Streptosporangiaceae > Trebonia. The sequence continues at coordinate 6,938 of JAICUO010000067.1, read as the reverse complement.
GGCCGGCGATCTCCCCGGCCGACTTGGTCGCCGCGCGCTCGTTGTCGCCGAAGTAGGCGGGCACGGTGATCACGACCTTGCGGACGGGCTCGCCGAAGCGCTCCTGGGCCATCAGCGCCAGCTTCTTCAGCACTGAGGCCGACAGCTCCTCTGGCGACCAGGTCTTGCCGTCCACCACGAATGGCGCCTCATTGTCGAGGAACGACTTCTCGCCCATGCCGCGCTTGAACAGCATCGCCACCCGCTCGGGCTCGATGATCGCCCGCTGCCGGGCGCTCATCCCCACGAGCTGGCTGCCGTCCTTGCCGAAGTAGACCACCGACGGCACGATCCGGTTGCCGTCCTGCCCGGCGATCACCTCGGTAGCCGCGGTTGGATCGGTGTAGGCGATCACCGAGTTCGTGGTGCCCAGGTCGATCCCGAAGATCCGGTCCATCTATGCCTCACTCGCTCCCTGTCGTGTCGTGCCCGGCCGGCGCTACCGGAGGCGAATGCTCGGGGGAGATCTCCACCTTGGCCCGGATGACCACATCGCCGAATGAGGCCAGCCCGTGAGCGTGCACCTTGGTGACGACGGCTTTCCCGTCGAGCGCGCGGCCGTCGATCGCGTCATGGCGGGCGGGCTCGTAGTCCTCGCCGGGCCGCCCGGTCTCCGCGTAGCCCGCCTCGGTGAGGACGGCCGTGAGGTCATCCGCAAGGGCCTGCCTGATCGCCTGGTCGAAGTCCAGGTGCCGTATCCGGTCGAGCACCCGGTGCACGCCGATGATCACCGGCCGCTCCTGCCGGGCCAGGATCCGCCGCTCGGCCGCCCGGAGCCGGTCATTGATCTCATCGAAGGCGTTGTTCCGGCGCAGTGCCTCGATTACGTGCGGCACCACCTCGTCGAACTCGGCGTGCACCGCCGCGCGGATGGCATCGCCGACGTCCGCCGGCAGCCCGGACTCGCCGGCGTCGGTCAGCTCCTGGGCGCTCACGCGGCCGCTCCCCTGGGCGCCCCCGCGGGCGTCGCCGGCGCGGCCGCGAGGCCGGTCAATGTCGCGACCCGGACCGGAAGCACTGGCTCATGGAAGGCCCGTTCAAGGCGACGGCCGACCAGGAGGGCGGATGGCCCGCGGAGGGTAAAGGTCACCTGCGTGCCGTCCCCGGTGCGCTCGAACGCGACGTCGATCCGCGACCGGAGCAGGTACTTCAAAAGTGTCTCGGTAAGAGCGGCATAAAGCAGCGCCGGAGTCGCGAACACGGCGATGCAGAACGTGATGTACAGGCCGAGGCAGCCGAATGCCGAGCCGAGTCCCAGGATCGCCCGATAGAAACCGCCGAGTATCTGGGTGAAGTGGCTGCCCTTGGCGACCCACTCCTTGGCGATAATGTCGGTCTCGGTGGCCCGCTCGATTCGGAAGAACCCGCTCGGGTAGCCGAAGTCGGTCTCGTAGCTGCTTGAGATGAAGTCGCTCACCAGCCGTGACGCCGCGCTAGGGGCCACTTTGCGCAGTTGGACGGGCGGCAGCTTCCTGGGAAGAAGCCGCAAGACGATCCCGGCCACCACCATGAGGCCGATGATGATAAACCAAATCGTTATGATTGTGCCCAAGGTTTCCCTCCCTAAGAACCCATGAGAAGATGAGACACGGTGAGCCGGTTCCATCGATAGGTCCGAACTGCTTCCTTTTCGCTTCCCGCCGGGCAAGTGGCGGGCGGGACGGCGTCGATGGCCGGGCAGATCGCTGGATCGCCTTAGAAGTTCCGCAAGAATTCCCGGACCCTGATCAGGTCTATCCGGGAGACATCCTCGGGACGGATAACGATGCGCAGCTCGTGGCAGATGAGCTGGGTTCGGGAGTACGCGACGAAGGAGAGCAAGATAAGCCGCAGCAGGTTCTCGTGGTCAAGGCTGTCGACCCGGGCGAGGCCGGAGCCCATTAGCGGGATCGAGACCGGGCCGCGCTGTCCTTTGCGGTATATGGCATCCCAGAGCTGATTGAAGCAATACCAGAGGTCTTCCACCGGGGATCGCGTCACCATGTCGTTTCCCATCCGGCCGTAGGCGATGGCGAAGATGTGCCGTTGGGGCGTGCCGAGCACCGCCACCGTCCCCATGGGGTAGCGAGCCAGTTTCCCGTGGGGCTTGTCCGCTCTGGATTCCTTCGTCAGGGGTGTGGCGGTGCTCAGCGCTGCGGACAACTCCCTATCGAGCCGCAACTGATCGTCGTCATAGAGGCGGCGGAGGAGCTGGCCCTGGACGCTGGCACTGTGGATCACCTGCTCACCGGAAACCGAAGTATCAAAGGTGTCGGTGAACCCGGCGACGATGTGTGTTTCCTGATCGAAAAGATCGCCCACGACGACGCTCAGCGTGATATCGGCGCTCGCCATCCGGTGACTGAGGCTGAACCTCGGGTAGGCGCGGGTGAATCCCCAGGCCAGGCAGGACGCCAGGGTGACCATAAATGTCATTGCCGGGTCCGGCGGGAAGGAGCGGTAAAAGGAAGCGATGAACTCTATGCCGGCGGACAGGATGCCGAAAGCCGCGAGGGCGCTGGCGGCCAGGATCCGGCGGCCCGGCGGCGACATCAGGACCTGCGCGGCGCTGCGGACCGGCCCTGGCCACGTGACCGGGGATCGTTGCGGGCCGGCCCGCTCGCCGTCCTCTGTGGTGAGTGGCGAGGCTGCCACATGCCTGTCCGCTGGTGCCGTCATGCTCCCATGGAACTAAGGTGCTCGCTGCCGATAACAGCTCCAGGGCGCTTCGGACGCGCTTCGGACCGGCGGGCGGGCAAGCGCTCGCGTTCGCCGTGCTCTCATTCGAAAGGAGGCGTGTCGTCGCGGGCCAGCTTCAGGATCTCCGCGATCCGCATCTTCTCGAACGTGGATTCCTGGATGATGACGCGCAGTTCCGGGCAAACGTAGCGCTTGCCCGAACTGGCCAGAAAGGACCTGACGATCAGGTTGAGCAAGTCGTCACAGGTGGCGTCATGGACCCGGGACAGCCCGGACCCGACGAGGGGCATCGCGACCGGCTTCAGCTGGCCGTGCAGGTAGACGGCCTCCCACAGGTTCTCCAGGCTCTCGCGCAGGGCGGGCAGGCTGGACTGCGCGACGAGGTTGTTGCCCATCCGGCTGTAGGCGACCCCGAAGACGCGGCGATTGGCATGGTGCAGCGTGGCCACCGTGCCGAGCGGGTACCGGGTTAGCTTTCCGAGCCGCTTGGCGGACCGGCTCTCCAGGGATTCCCTGGGCGTGCGGGAAAGCCCGGCTTTCAGGTCCCGGTCGAGCTTCGCGCGGTCCCCGCCATACAGCCGCTCCAGCAGGCGCCCCTGAGCGCTCTCGCCGCTGATGACGATGTTGCGGTCGGTGTCGGTGTCGAAGGTGTCACAGAACCCGACCACGAGGTTGGCGTCCTCCTGGGCGAAAAGGTCGCCCGACATCACGACGATGGCGATGTCGGGATCGGCGAAGTCCTCCCGGACGACCTTCTTGCGCTGGTTGGTGCGGAGCTGGTCGCGCAGCGCGGCCAGGGAGGCGGCGAGGACCTCGTCACCGGGCATCTCCCAGGACAGCTCCTCGCCGGTGCTCAGGGCGTCGTATCCCCTGCCCGCCAGGTCGAAGGCGTCCATCAGGTCGTGCATGGCCGCCTTGCGAAGCTCGTTCAGCTGACGCGCCATGGGGGCAGCCCAGGGCTGGTCGAGGACTTCAGCGAACGGCGGGCCGCCCCACAGGCCGAGTGCTCGCTGGAGCAGGGCGATCTTGTCGTCCGGGGTGGCCCTGCGCGCCCTGGCGACCAGATCAATGAACTGGAACACGTCGATGGAGTCGCGGGTGAGCGCCAGCCGATAGGCGGTGATCCGCCCGCGCTCGGTAAGCACCACTCGTGACTGCTCGCCCGGATTGTCCGGATCAATTGCTTCGCGTATTTCCAGTATGCGTCGCTGGACCTTGGTCCGGCCCTCGCGGGCGATGGACCCCGAGTCCGGCCAGACGTCTCGATATATCTCATCGACGGTGACGGGCGCGCCGCCAGCGATGAGAAGCCGGATAAAAACGACAGTTGTGGTCGGCGTTAGCTCGACCGCGCGATCGTTCACCTCGATGATCGCACGCCCGAACAGTCGCACGCGCAGCCTAGGCATGGCCGCTCCCCTTCAGCCAACACGAAACGGAAGCGCGGGATAGAACGATCATATCGTGCGGTTACCCAGCGTATGAGAACAAAGTCGTAACAAGCGAATCGGAAGCGAGGCGGGCATTTCCCCGGAAGCGAGATGCCCTATCTCATGTCAGGGGCGAGGCTGCGCCGGGGGGACAGCCTCGCACGAGCGTGGCGGCATGGGAGGCATCATGGTGGACTGGGGACGAGTTCTCGCGGCGACCGGAGAGGTCCTCAGCGGGCTAAGCGAGGCGGCAATCGTCAACACGTGGCTCGAGAAGAACGACGAGGGCGCGTTCACCAGCATCGTCACGCAGGTCAGCAGCTCATCCACGGATGAGGTCGACCGCCTTGACGCGGCGCTGTTGTCCTTTGCCAAGATGAACCCAAACGCTGACGTGCGCGTTCGGCTGATCAAGTTTTACGCGGTCTTCAAGATCTCCGAGATGCAGCGCTATCAAGAATTCCGGGGCTTCCCGCAGTGAGCTTTTCGCGCGCCTTTTGGCGCTTGCAGTCCGGCAGGCTGCGCACGTTGTGAACGAGTCTGCGCGCGCGATGCTAAGGACGGACGGCGGTTTCCCGGTGATGCTTGCCGTACGGCGAACTGGTGGTCGCTGAGTATTTCGGGGCGCTTAGTACTACAACAGCGCGTGGCGATCTGTTGCTGGCGATGCTGCGGGGGCATCCGGGGCCGCGGTGACGTCGCGGGACGGCCGCTCGCGTCATGATCATCGCGAGTGCCGTGAGTTATGCCGCGATACGCGGCATAACTGACGGCACTCGCGGCGGGCCGGGGCTCGGGAGGCTGCCGCCCGGCGAGTGAATCGGATATTCCGCGCATTTTGCGACGCCGCCATGACTCGGGACGCCGTTGTAGTGTTAGTTAGTTAGGCCGGCGCGGGCGCGGGCGGGATCCCCGGGGGGCGAGATCGCTGCCGACGGCCTGCGTCGTGACGGAGGAGCGGACTAGCGACAGGAACGCTCCTCCCACCGGGGAGGCCAGATGTACCGCGCCAACTCCCTGGGCCTGGACAGACGCTGACCACCGGCACCCGCCTGCCCGTGTCGCGGGCCTCATACGAGCGAGCAATCGAGTGTAATGGTGGACGGCTATTCGAAAGTGTGGGCGCAGCTGGGATCGAACCAGCGACCACTCGCTTGTAAGGCGAGGGCTCTTCCGCTGAGCTATGCGCCCGGGCGTCCCGGCCAGGACGGATACGCCGGAATCCCTGCTAGGGTACCGGTTCCCGGGCGCTGCCCGCACCGGGCGCGGAGCTGCAGGCATGGCTGCTGACCGAGCATCTCGGTGCTAGACCGCTAGCTTCATCGCTAGAAAAGCGGTCTAGCTCCCCATCGCCTGACGGGAGCTGTGCCCATGCCCCCCACCCCTGCCCGGAACCGCCGCACCGCCGCTCGCCCCCTGAAGAGTCCGCTGGCGCTGGCGGGCGGCTATGCCAGCCCCGGCCGCCCGGCAATCGCTGAGACGGCCGATCCCGCGCTGCCGGTCGTGGCCCTCAGGATCGCGAGGCGACGCTGGCGGAGTTCGAGGACTACCTCCAGACGACCAACAACCGAGACGGGCGGCCTTATGAGAAGGGGTCGATCAATGCCTACGTCAGCCCGGCCAAGAACCTGCACGCGTGGCTGACCGCCAAGGGGATCGACGGCGACTTCACCGTGGCCGACACCGCGACCCTCAACCGCTACTTCCGCGAGTATTACCTGGAGCACCGCACCGTCGGCGTACCCGCCCTCAAGCCGCTCTTCGGTCACGAGGACATGCTGGCACGTCCGCGCAACCCAATTCTGGCGGGCGCGACCGGGGGGGCGGCTGGCGGTCACGGGAACAACGACAAGTCCCGCGGCCCCTGGCGCAGCTGGCTGGGGTTTTTCATGTGGGTTCCGCGCCGTGTTGGGCTCAGGAAACGGGGTCAGGGTGGTTCGCGTCGATGCGTGCTGCCATCTGGTCGGCGTAATGGCTGAGGCGGTGCCGGAGCTCGGCGTACTGGCCGGTAGCCCATGCCGCTAGGCGGGGCCAGCACAGGTCGATGAACTGCAGGCGCTCCCTTCCGCCGGGCCGCTGGCTGCGGGGCGCGGCCGGGTCGGTCATCACGGCGGGCGGCCGGGCGCCGCTGGCCGCCCGTGCCGCGCAGCACTACCCGCCCGGACTGCGGATGGCATTCCTCAACCGTCCACTCCGCCCCGTCGAGCATCAGCCGCGCCCCGGCCGCCAGCCTCACCAGCCCTTTCATCACGCACCCTCCCGGCAGGCGAGCCACACCTCGGAGCGCCCGGTCAGCGGCCAGGCCAGGTCGACGCCGAGCCGGCGGTGCCAGATCAGGTGCAGCGCGTGCGCCCGCGCGACCGCCGGGCACGACGTCGCCCCCGCCAGGTCGTCAAAGGCCAGCGGCCCCGTCCCGGCCGCGGCCAGCAGCTGCGGCACCAGCCGCAGCGGGTCAGCCACCGGGCGGCGCTGCGACGACAGCATGTCCAGCGCGGCCATCACATGCGGGCGCCAGCCGCAGACCACCGAGTACCGCCACCCGGCCGCCAGCGCCGCCTCGGCCGCGGCGGCGAACAGCACCAGGTCCCTCGTCCCTGACCAGGTCCCGGGGCCGGACATCGGCCAGGAGCGCGCCGCTCCCGGTCACCGCCAGGAAGTCCGGGACGTGCTCCCGCCACCCGGCCGTGGTCTCCGCCCGCAGCCGGAACGGCTGCGACACCACGTCGGTCACGCCGCCCGCGAAGTCCAGCGCCAGCAGCAGCCGCTGCTCCTCCAGGCTCTCGAACCCGT
>JAICUO010000088.1 GCA_025935815.1 Streptosporangiaceae bacterium | reverse complement strand
CGCCGCGCGCGTTCGTCGAGGGCCAGCTGCGCGCCATCGTCGGCGTCGAGCTCGTGATCAGCCGGATCGAGGCCAAGGCGAAGCTGAGCCAGAACCGCCCGCCCGCCGACGTCGAGGGCGTCATCGCGGGCCTGCGCGAGCGCGGCGACGAGCCCAGCGCCGGCGCCGTCGAGGAAGCGAACGCCGGCCGCCGTTAGCCAGCCAGCGTCAGCCGGCCATCCGGCGGGCTAGCTCGGCCTCGCCGGCGGCGCGCATGGGCTCCAGCGGGGCGGGCTTGCCGGTCATCAGCTCTACCTGGGCGGCCGCCTGGTGCAACAGCATCGCGAAGCCGCTGGCGACGATGGCCCCCGCGTCGGCCGCGGCGCGAGCCAGCTCGGTGGGCCACGGGCTGTAGACGACGTCGAGGATGGCGGCCGGGGCGTGCCCCGTGGCGCGCACGCGGGCCGCGTAGGAGTCCGCCGCCCCGGCCGGCACCGTCGAGATCAGCAGGTCAGCCGGCGGGCCGGCGGCCAGGCTCGCGAAGTCGCGCAGCCGCACCCGCACGCCGACGCGCTCCGCGGCCTCCAGCAACCCCGAGGCCCGGGCCGGGTCGCGGACCACGACATCGGCGAGCGTGACGCCGAGCCCGGGCAGCGCGGCGAGCGCCGAGCACGCGGTCGCGCCGCCGCCCAAGATGGTGACCGGGCCGGGCGCCGACGCCCCTGCCTCGGTCAGCGCGTCGACGATGCCCTGCACGTCGGTGTTGTACCCGTACCGCCCGTCCGCGCGGAACACCACCGTGTTCGCCCCCCCGGTCGCGGCGGCCACCGGGTCGACGTGCCGCAGCAAGGGCAGCACCGTCCGCTTGAGCGGCATCGTCAGCGACAGGCCTGCCCACTGCGGGCCGAGCCCGGCGACGAGCGCGGCCAGCCCGTCTTCGGCGCACTCGATCGCCGCGTACGACCAGTCATCGAGGCCGAGCGCCGCGTACGCCGCACGGTGCAGCACCGGTGACAGGGAGTGGGCGATCGGGGACCCGAGGACGGCGGCCTTCATGCCAGGCGAAGCTAGCACGCCTAATGGGCCGGGCACAGGCTCAGGGCAGGCACGGTGATGGATGAGAACAGGGTGACCTTGTTCGGGCAGCCCCGGAAGTACAGCAGGTTCCCGTGCTCGGGGTGCAGCGCCGCCTGGATCGCCAGGTCACCGGGGCTGTCGATCGGGCCGGGGGTCAGCCCCTTGTTGGCGTAGCTGTTGTACGGGCCCGGCTTCTGGGTCTCGGCGATGGTGGCGGTGGTGCCGTACTTGCCCAGCCCGTACAAGACCGTGCTGTCGAACTGCAGCGGCATGCCCTGGTTCAGCCGGTTGTACAAGACCTCGGCGATCTTCCCCATGTCCTGGTTGCGCCCGGACTCCGCCTGGATCAGGCTCGCCACGATGATGATCTTGGCCGGCGTCATGCCGACGGCGGGCGCCGTCTTGGGCAGGTTGAACACGCCCGTGTGCCGGTTGTACTGCGCCACCATGGCCTGCAGCACAGTCAGCGCGGTGTCGTTGGGCTGGATGATGTAGGTGGACGGGAACAGGTATCCCTCGGGCTTGCCGGCGGCGTAGGCCGGCAGGCCGAGCTGCGCGGGCTTCTTCAGCACCGCCTGGTAGTCAGCCATCGTGATCTTCGGGTGCGCCTTCACCAGCAGCGCGAGGATCTGCGACAGCCGCTTGCCCTCGGGGATGGTCACCGTGCCCTGCACGCGGTGCTTCGGGTCCAGCAGGTACGCGTACGCCAGCGAGGCCTGCATCTGCCGGTTCATGCTGAAGAACCCGGCCTCCAGGCCGGCGGTACTGCTGCTGTGCTCGGCGGCTAGGACGAACGCGCGCGTCGACTTGATGACCCCGTCGGCCAGCAGCGCCGGGGCCAGGCTGGTCGCCGTGTCGCCGCTCTTGACCTGGACCAGGACGGCCGGCCCGACGCCCGCCCCGACGTAGTCGGCGGGGTGCTCCTTGTTCTGGATGAAGTGGTAGGCGTACAGGCCGCCGAAGACCAGGGGCACGATGATCACCAGCACCGCGACCCACGGCGCGATCCGCCGGATGGGGCCGCGCTTGCGCTTGCCCGGCCGCTCATCGGGGCCACCGCCGCGGCCGCCCCGGCCCCCCCGTCCGCCCCGATCCGCATAGTCATCGCCGTAACGGCCCTCGTCATACTGGCCATTGTCATACTGGCTGTCGCCGTAGGAGCCGTCGTCGTAGCGGCCGCCGCGGTAGTCATCACCGTAGCGCTCGTCGCGGCCGGCGCCCGGCGCCTGGCCGCGCGCGGGACGGCGATCGTCGCGGACGTAGTCCCGCTGGCCGTCGGTTTCGTCAAAACCGGGCACGAAGTCATCGTGGTCCTCCCACCGCGGGCGACCATCACGCCGCTCCTGCGGGTCACGCGCAGCCCACGGCGACGGGCCGGTGCCCCGCTGCGGCCCGGTCGGGACCGGCCCGCCGCGGGCCGGGTCTTCGCGGAAGGAACCGCCGCCCACCTGCTGGGGGTAGCCGCCGCCGCCCACCTGCTGGGGGTAACCGCCGCTGCCCGGTTGCGGGTAACCGCCGCTGCGCGAGTAGCCGCCACCTGCCTGCTCGCGATGCGGCCCGGTGCCGTAGCCGCCCGGCTGGTCGTCCCAGCCGGGCCGGTAGTTACCCGTCTGCGCCGGGGGCCGCCCCTGGCGGGGACCGGGCTGGCCCGCACCGCCCTGGCCAGCACCGCCCTGGCCAGCACCGCCCTGGCCAGCACCGACACTGGGCCGGCCGTAGCCGCGATCGTAGGGGTCGCCGTACGCGGGGGCCTCCGCGTCCCAGCCGCCGCGTCCGCCGCGCTCCTGCTGACGGTAATCCGGCTGGGGATAGTCCTGCTGGGGATAGTCCTGCTGGGGGTAGTCCTGCTCGCTGTACGGCGGCTCGCCGTACCCCTGCCCCTGGTAGTCCTGCCCCTGGAAGCCTTGGCCCGGGTACCCCTGCTGCTGCGGGTAGCCACCGGAACCCTGACTGCCGCCTTCTCGCCGGCGGTCGTCGTCCCGGCCGCCGCGGTAAGGGCCGCTCACGCGCCCGCCTGCCGGGCCGTGACCTGCACGACTTCGCCAGGCAGGCGCCCGGTGCGGCGCTCGGACTCCAGCGCCGCCTCCAGGAGGACGGCGGCGGCGGCGGAATCGACCGTCTGGCGGCGTGCACGGGAGTCCTTGCCGCCGGCGCGCAGCGCCTCATGCGCGGTTGAGGTGGTGAACCGCTCGTCGACCAGGCGCACCGGGAGCGGCGCGACGCGGGCCGCGAGGCCAACGGCGAACTGCCGCGCGGTGGCGGCGGCGGGTCCCTCACGTCCCGACAGGGACCTGGGCAGGCCTACCAGAATCTCAATCGCCTCCTCGGCTGCGGCCAGCGACGCAAGCGCGTCCAAGTCGCCCTTGCCTCGCCGCACGACGGTCAACGGGGTGGCGATGATGCCACTGCGGTCACTGCGTGCCACGCCAATGCGAACGGTGCCCGGATCGACTGCTAGCCGTACGCCGTCTCTCACCGGATCACCGGTTCGCAACAACATGGCAACACGTTACCTACTAGACCGCCCTCTGTCCTGCAATGCGCTACGGACAGCGCCGAAAGCCGCGTCATCCGCGCCTGCCCCCGCATTGGGCGCGCCGCCGCCCTGGGCGATCTCCGGCTTGCCGCCGCCGCCGCCGCCCAGCGCCTTCGCCGCGCCGCTGACCAGCGTACCTGCCGAAAGCCCAGCTCTGCGCCCTGCTTCGTTGACCGCGATGATCACCACGGGCTTGTCGGCGGGCACGCCGATCAGCGTGACCACCCCCGGCTGCTGGGCCGGGATGCGGGAGCGGATGTCCAGCGCGAGCTTGCGGATGCTGTCCGCGTCGGTGCCGTCGGGCACACGGTGCGTCACCAGCGCGGTGCCGCCGATGTTCTCCGCGCCGCGCGCGATCTCGCCCGAAGACGACAGCAGCTCCGCCGAGCGCAGCCGGGCCAGCTCGCGCTCGGCGTCCCGTAGCCGGGTCACGACGCCGGAGATGCGCTCGGGGAGCTCCTCCGGGCGCGCCTTGAGCTGCTCCGACAGCTGGCTGACGAGGACGCTCTCGCGGGCCAGGAACCGGAACGCGTCGATGCCGACGAGCGCCTCCACGCGCCGCACCCCCGAGCCGATCGACGCCTCGCCGAGCAGCTTCACCAGGCCCAGCTGCCCGGAGCGGGTCACGTGGGTGCCGCCGCACAGCTCGCGGGAGTAGTCCCCGACCTCCACGACGCGGACCTCGCTGCCGTACTTCTCGCCGAACAGCGCCAGCGCGCCCAAGGCCCGGGCCTCGTCCACCGACGTGTGGAAGGCGCGCACCACCAGGTCGTTGATCAGCACCCGGTTGACCTCGTCCTCCACGTCCCGCAGCACCGTCGTCGGCACCGCGCCGGACGCGGTGAAGTCGAACCGCAGCCGCCCGGGCGCGTTCTCCGAGCCCGCCTGGGCAGCGGACTCGCCCAGCGCATGGCGCAGCGCGCGGTGCACCAGGTGGGTTGCCGTGTGCGACCGGGAGGTGGCCCGCCGGCGCTCGACCTCGATCTCGGCGTGGGCGGGCGAGCCCACCACGACCTCACCGGACCGGACGGTCCCCCGGTGCACGACCAGGCCGGGCAGCGGGGTCTGGACGTCGGTCACCGCGATCTCGGCCGGCCCTGACGGCCCGTCGCTGCGGATGACGCCGTGGTCCGGGAGCTGCCCGCCCCCCTCGGCGTAGAACGGGGTCCGGTCCAAGACGATGCTGACCTCCTGGCCCGGCGTCGCGGACTTGACCGGGATGCCGCCCGAAAGCAGCCCGACGATGGTGGCCTCGCCGACCGCCATGTCATAGCCGGTGAAGGTGACCTTCCCGGCCTGCTCGAGCAGCTGCGCGTAGACCGAGATGTCGGCGTTGCCGGTCTTCTTCTCCCGCGCGTCCTTGCGGGCACGCTGGCGCTGCTCCTCCATGAGGCGGCGGAAGCCCTCCTCATCGACGCTCAGGCCCTGCTCGGTGGCCATCTCCAGCGTCAGGTCAATGGGGAAGCCGTAGGTGTCGTGCAGCTGGAACGCCTGCGCGCCGGACAGCACGGTGTCGTGCTTGCGCTTGGTCTCCTCCACCGCGACGTCGAAGATCGCGGTGCCGGTGCGCAGCGTCCCGGAGAACGCGGCCTCCTCGGCGTCGATCACCGTGTGGATGTTGGCGGCGTCGCGGCGCAGCTCGGGGAACTGCTCGCCCATCGCCTCGATCGTCACCGAGGTCAGCTCGTGCATGAAGCCGGTGGTCCCGCTCACCCCGCCGCCGCGCTGCGCGCCCGACAGCAGCCGCAGGTTGCGGATGCTGCGGCGCAGCAGGCGGCGCAGGATGTAGCCGCCGCCCTCGTTGCCGGGCAGCACGCCGTCCTCGATCAGCATGACCGCGCTGCGGACGTGGTCGGCGACGACCCGCAAGGCGACGTCGGCGCGGTGGTCGCGGCCGTAGTCCTGCTCGGTGAGGTCGGCCGCCGCCGCCAGGATCTTGCCCGTGGTGTCGATCTCGTACATGTTGTTCAGGCCCTGCAGCAGGAACGCCATCCGCTCCAGGCCCATGCCGGTGTCCACGTTCTTGAACGGCAGCGCGCCGACGACGTCGAAGTCGTCCTTGGCCCGCACCTCCCCGAGCGTGTCCTGCATGAAGACCAGGTTCCAGACCTCCAGGTAGCGTTCCTCGTCGGCCTCCGGGCCGCCCTCGACGCCGTGGTCGGGGCCACGGTCGTAGTAGATCTCCGAGCACGGCCCGCCGGGGCCGGGCACGCCCATGTGCCAGTAGTTGTCCTTCAGCCCGCGGCGCTGGATCCGCTCCAGCGGGACGCCGATCTTGTGGTGCCAGATGTCGACGGTCTCATCGTCGCCGTGCAGGGCCGTGACCCACAGCCGTGACTCGGGGAAGCCGAAGCCGCCGTCAGCCGGTGACTGGGTCAGCAGCTCCCAGGCGAACTGGATCGCGCCTTCCTTGAAGTAATCGCCGAACGACCAGTTCCCCAGCATCTGGAAGAAGGTGCCGTGCCGGGTGGTCTTGCCGACCTCCTCGATGTCCAGCGTCCGCACGCACTTTTGCACGTCGGCGACCCGGCGGTACGGCGGGGTCTGCTGGCCCAGGAGGTACGGCTTGAACGGCTGCATGCCGGCCACCACGAACAGCAGCGTCGGATCGTCGGCGACGAGGCTGGCCGAGGGCACGATGGCGTGGCCTTGCCTCTCGAAGTACGCCAGGAAACGGCGGGCGATCTCAGCCGACTGCATCAGCGGTCATCCTTTGCGGTTACGTCGCTTGCGGTTACGTCGTTGGGTTTTGCAGGAAGGGTAGGCGGTGTCGCCTGCGGGTGGCGAGCCATATAAAGTTCCATGCCCTCGCGGACGTCCCGGGTGAAGCCGCGCGCCTGCCGGGTGGCGCGCAGGGCGTCCCGGGCCAGGCTGCGGCGGGCCGGGCGCCGGGCCGTCGCCGCGCCGCGCTGGCGGCCGGCGCTCACGCAGATGCGCCGGCCGAGCGCGGCGGCGCGCCGGTACCCCATGATGCCGCCCGCCGCGCCGACCGCGAGCCACAATCCGCGGCGGATCATTTCACGACCTGGCCGGGCAGCGCGCGGCGGCGCGCGGCGCCGCGGCGCAGCGCCACCGCGTGCCGGACGCCGAAGGCGACGGCGGCGGCCTTGCCGACCGGTCCGCCGACGACGGACCCGGCCATGGTCTTGCCGAAGGCGGCCAGCGCGGTGGCCTGGCCGGCCAGGTCGGCCAGGCCCGCGCCGAGCTCGTCCATGCTGGCGTTCACCGCCGCCGCCCGGTCAAGCTGGTCGTTGGCCCGGTCCACGGCCGCGTTGGCCCGGACGAGCAGCGCCTCCTGCCCGGCCCGGGTCTCGCGCACCAGCGTGGCGGCGTCGCCGAGCACCCTGGTGATCCTCATCGCCAGGTACCCGCCGGTCAGGGCGAGCACGGCGAAGCTAGCCGCCGCGATCAGCGCGGCGATCCCGGTAGCGCTCACTGCCCGTCATTCCCTTCGTCGCTTGCCGCCCCCTGCGGGGTGATCTCGCCCGGCGGGGCCGCCTCCTGCGTGGCCGTGTCCCCGTCCCCCGCCTCCTGCCCGTGCAAGATGGCCCGGATGCGGCCGTAGCGCTCGCCGAAACGGGCCTCCATGCCATGCGTGGTGGGGTTGTAGTACGCGCGCCTGGCCACCGCGTCCGGCGCGTACTGCTGCGCGACGATCCCCTCGGGCAGGTCGTGCGGGTACACGTAGCCCGCCCCGTGGCCGAGGCGCTTGGCACCAGGGTAGTGCGCATCGCGCAGGTGCGCGGGCACCGCCCCGATCAGGCCCGCCTTGACGTCGGCCTGGGCGCCGCCGATGGCCATCACGACGGCGTTGGACTTCGGCGCCAGCGCGATGTGGATGACCGCCTGCGCCAGGTTGATCCGCGCCTCCGGAAGCCCGACGAATTCCACCGCCTGGGCGGCGGCCACCGCTGTCTGCAGCGCCGTCGGGTCGGCCATGCCGACATCCTCGCTGGCGTGCACGATCAGCCGCCGCGCGATGAACCGCGCGTCCTCACCCGCCTCGATCATCCGGGCCAGGTAGTGCAGCGCGGCGTCGGCGTCGCTGCCGCGCAGCGACTTGATGAACGCGCTGATCACGTCGTAATGCTGGTCGCCGTCGCGGTCGTAGCGGACCGCCGCGCGGTCGACGGCCTTCTCCAGCACCTCGACGGTGATGCGCGGCGTGCCCAGGGCGGCTGCCTCCAGGTAGGTCAGCGCCCGCCGGCCATCGCCGCCGGCCAGCCTGACCAGCTGGTCGAGCGCGTCGTCGTCCATGCTTGCCTGGCCGCCGAGGCCGCGCTCGCCGTCAGCCAGCGCCCGCGTGACGAGCGAGCGGATGTCCTCGTCATCGAGTGGCTTCAGCGTCAGCAGCAGCGACCGGGACAGCAACGGCGAGACGACCGAGAACGACGGGTTCTCCGTCGTCGCCCCGATGAACGACACCCACCGGTTCTCCACCGCCGGGAGCAGCGCGTCCTGCTGGGTCTTGGAGAAGCGGTGCACCTCGTCGATGAACAGCACGGTCTGCCGGCCGGACATGCCCAGCTGCTGGCGGGCGGCGTCCACGGCGGCGCGGACGTCCTTGACCCCGGCCGTGACCGCGGAAAGCTCGGTGAACCGCCGCTTGGTGACCTGGCTGACCACGTAGGCGAGGGTCGTCTTGCCGGTGCCGGGCGGCCCCCACAGCACCAGCGACATCGGCGCGTCGTTGTCGATGAGCTTGCGGAACGGCGTGCCCGGGGCGGTCAGGTGCCGCTGCCCGATCACCTCATCCAGCGAGCGGGGCCGCATCCGGACGGCAAGCGGAGCCGACTGCGCGGCGGCGCGCTCCCCCGCCTCATCGAACAAACTGTCCACCTGCAAAGGCTACTGCCGCGCGCGCCCTAGCGCGGATGCCCGCGCACCCCCGGTCACCCCCGCAGCCCGCCCCACGTGCCCCAGCGACCGCCCGTCGCGATGCCGTAGCCCGGCATCACCCGCGGGCAGCATCCCGAATAGTTTTTTGTGTTCGAAGAGTTTTCATCGCATACGATGCAAACTTTACGGGATGCAATAAGTCTTCGAGATACCAGCGGCACGCTAGCCGCCCGCGGCGACCGGAGGCGAGCGACCTTACGGGGTGGGCTTGACGGCCGGCCTTGCCTCGCCCTTCGCTTCTGGCCTGGCGTCGATGCCGGCTTCCTTGCGCTGGGCCACGGTGATCGGCGTCGGGGCACCGGTCAGCGGGTCCGCGCCGGAGGCGGCCTTGGGGAAGGCGATCACGTCGCGGATCGTCGGCGCGCCCGCCAGCAGCATGTTGATCCGGTCCCAGCCGAATGCCATGCCGCCGTGCGGCGGCGGCCCGTACTTGAACGCGTCGAGCAGGAAGCCGAACTGCGACCGCGTCTCCTCCGGCGACAGCCCGAGCACGTCGAACACCTGCTGCTGCATCGCCTGCCGGTGGATGCGGATCGACCCGCCGCCGATCTCATACCCGTTGCAGACCATGTCGTAGGCGTCGGCGATGGCGCCCGCGGGCTCGGCGGCGAACTTGTCGGCCCACTCCGGCAGCGGCGAGGTGAACGGGTGGTGCACCGCCGTCCAGCCGCCCTCGTCGGTCGCCTCGAACATCGGGGCGTCGACGACCCACAGGAACGACCACGCCGACTCGTTGATCAGCCCGCAGCGCCGCCCGATCTCCAGCCGGGCCGCCCCGAGGATCTCCTGGGCGGCGTGCGCCGCGCCCGCGGCGAAGAAGATCGCGTCGCCCGGCTGGGCACCGGTCGCCGCGGCGAGCCCGCCGCGCTCGGATTCGGAGATGTTCTTGGCCACCGGGCCGCCGATTTCCCCGTCGGCGCCCAGCAGCACGTAAGCCAGGCCCCGCGCGCCGCGCGACTTGGCCCAGTCCTGCCAGGCGTCCAGCTCGCGGCGGGTCTGCGACGCGCCGCCGGGCATGACCACGGCGCCCACGTAGGGCGCCTGGAAGACGCGGAACTCGGTGCCCGCGAAGTACGCCGTCAGGTCGGTGATCTCCTGCCCGAAGCGCAGGTCCGGCTTGTCCGAGCCGTACCTGGCCATCGCGTCGGCGTAGGTCATCCGGGGCATTGGCCGGGCGATCTCCTGGCCGATGATCTCGCGCCACAGCGTCGCGATGATGTCCTCGCCGACGGCGATGACGTCCTCGCGGGTGACGAACGACATCTCCAGGTCGATCTGGGTGAACTCCGGCTGCCGGTCCTTGCGGAAGTCCTCGTCGCGGAAGCAGCGGGCGAGCTGGTAATACCGCTCCAGGCCGCCGACCATCAGCAGTTGCTTGAACAGCTGCGGGGACTGCGGGAGGGCGTACCAGTTACCCGGCTTCAGGCGCACCGGCACCAGGAAGTCCCGCGCCCCCTCGGGCGTGGACCTGGTGAGGTAGGGCGTCTCGACGTTGACAAACCGGTGCTGCTGCATCACCTGGTTGAGCAGGTAGGAGGCCTGCGACCGGATCCGGAGCGCGCGAGCGGTCTCCTCTCGGCGGATGTCGAGGTAGCGGTACTTGATCCGGATGTCCTCGTTGATCTCGGCGTCGCCCTCGACGGGGAAGGGCAGCGGGTCGGCCTCGCTGAGCACCTCCAGCTCGCTGGCGATGACTTCGATGGCACCGGTCGGCAGCTCGGGGTTCTCGTTCCCGGCCGGGCGGGTCCGCACCTCGCCGGTCACCTTGACACAGAACTCGGCGCGCAGCCCGTGCACGCCGTCGTCTTCCGCCTGTCCGGCGCTTCCGGCTTGCTCAGGGCGCGACACGACCTGGACGACGCCGCTGGAATCGCGCAAGTCGATGAAGACCACGCCGCCATGGTCGCGCCGCCGCGCCACCCAACCCGCGAGAACTACCCGCTCGCCCGCGTGCTCGCCGCGCAATGTCCCGGCCTCATGAGTCCGGATCACCGTACCTCCCGCCCTGCGGCCGGCCCTGCCTGGGAAATCCAGGGCTCGCTCATAGCGTCGACCTCTCCCGTCACGTCACCAGTAAGCTCGATCGGCTGCCCCGGGGTCACGCTGTTCGCGGTCCTTGATCGGGGCTGGCGCGACAACGCGGCGCCGGTAGCGAACGCTCCGGCGGGAGACCCAGTGACTAGCTCCTAGGTACACAGGCTACCGACTGAGCTTCCCGCCCCGCGAACCAATAGCCGCTCCCACCGCGCCCCGGCCGGCGCACCGCCCGAATACTCCACTGCACGGGGACGGCCGGCCTCCTACCATGGGCGTGTGCGATCGCATCGGTCGCCGGCACGCCACGACCACGCGAAAGGGACCACTGGTGAAGACCGACAACAGCCCCGCCCGGGGGATGCGGGACCTGCTGCCCGCCGACACTGCCACCCGGGATCATGTGCTGTCGGCCATCACCGGTGTCTACCTCCAGTACGGGTACCAGCGGATCGAGACCCCGGCGCTGGAGAACATCGACCGCCTGCAGTCGGGCCAGGGCGCGGACAACGAGAAGCTCATCTACCAGGTCCTCAAGCGCGGGCTGCCGGCGGCGGTCGAGGCGGGCACCCCGCTTCGCGAGCTGGTCGACCTCGGCCTGCGCTATGACCTGACCGTCCCGCTGACCCGCTTCTACGGCGCGAACCAGGCCCGCCTGCCGACGCCGTTCCGGTCCTTGCAGGTCGGGCCGGTGTGGCGGGCCGAGCGGCCGCAGAAGGGCCGGTACCGGCAGTTCTACCAATGCGACATCGACATCATTGGCGAGACCACCGTGCTCGCCGAGGCCGAGCTCATCGAGGCCACCACTGAGGCGCTGGCCGCCGTCGGCCTGGCCGACGTGACCGTCCGGCTGTCTGACCGCCGGTTCCTGGCCGCCGTCGCCGACGCCGCCCGCATCCCGGCCCAGGAGCAGGCCGCGTTCTTCATCACCCTCGACAAGCTCGACAAGATCGGCTGGGACGGCGTGCGGGCCGAGCTGGCCGGCGGCGCCATCGCGCCGGAGGCCGCGACGGCGGCGACGGACCTGATCGCCGCGGTGCGCGATATCCCGGCCGGCAAGATCGCCGATGGCGTCGCCGACGCCGTCCCTGGGCTGCCCGACGACGTGGCCGCCGACCTGGCCGCGACCGCCGCGTGCCTGGAGCGCCTGGCCGCGGCGCGGCACCTGGCCTGGGAGTTCGACCCGACGCTGGTGCGCGGGATGGGCTATTACACCGGGCAGGTCTTCGAGCTGGTCACCCCCGGCTTTGGCGGCTCGGTCGCCGGCGGCGGCCGGTATGACAAGCTCATCGGCCGGTGGCTGGGCCGTGACGTGGCCGCCTGCGGGTTCTCGATCGGCTTCGAGCGCATCACCGACCTGATCGCCACCCGCCCGCCCCGCAACGCGGTCGCGGTGCTGGCCGAGCCGGACGTCTCCCCGGCCGACGCCCTCGCCGTCGCTCGCGGCCTGCGCGCTGAGGGCCAGGTGACGGAGGTCATCCGGCGCAGCGGCAAGCTCGCCGCCCAGCTCACCCGGCTGGAGGGCGCGGGCTTCAGCGCCTACCTGCACCTGCGGGCCGACGATGTCGCCACCGTCCAGCCGCGCACGCTCCGCCCGCTCGGCCGTGCCGCCACCGCGTGAGCCAGCACCGCGTGAGCCTGCTCTAAAGCCCCTTCTGGGCCGGCTTGCCCAGACCGGTCAGGAACGGGTTGGCGGCGCGCTCGGCGCCGATCGTGGTGTGCGGGCCGTGGCCGGGCAGGACCACGGTCTCATCGGGCAGCGTCAGGGTCTTCGCGAGGCTGCTCATCATCTTGCGGTGGTCTCCGCCGGGCAGGTCGGTGCGGCCGATGGACCCGGCGAACAGCAGGTCGCCGGAGAACAGGGCGTCCAGCTCTTCATCGCCTTCCCCATCAAGCGTGCGGAAAGTCACCGACCCCTCGGTGTGGCCGGGGACGTGGCCGACGCGGAAGTCCAGGCCAGCCAGCGTGACGACGGTGTCGTCGCCCAGCTCGAGGACGTCATCCGGCTCACTGAGCGCCACCGCGCCGCCGAACAGCTGCTGCTGCGCCTGCAGCGACAGCGCCCTCGCGGGATCGGTGAGCAGCGCCCGGTCATCGGGATGGATATAGGCGGGTATCCCCTTCGCGCCGCAGACCGGGCCAACCGACCACACATGATCCAAGTGACCGTGCGTGAGCATTACCGCGATAGGCTTGAGCCGGTAGCGGGCGACAAGCTCCTCGATGCCCTCTTGCGCGCCCTGCCCTGGGTCGATGATGACGCACTCCTCGCCCGGGGATGGTGCAATGAGGTAGCAGTTGGCGGCGAACGCCCCGGCCGGAAACCCAGTGACTAGCACGCAATCAGGCTACCGATAGGGCTTGCTGCGCAGCGAACCGGTAACGACAGTACCGATTCGCGCTGCGGGCAGGTACGATTCGCGAACGATCAGGCACTTTTTGAGCAACGCGAACGTATCGCCTGGAATCGGTATACGAGGAGGTCAGGACCCATGCCGGGGAGCAAGGAGCGGCAGCGCAGGCGGGCTCGCGAGCATTATGAGCGCCAGCGGGCCAAGCGGGTCGCGCGCCAGCGTCAGGTCCGCAAGTGGACCTTGACCGGTGTGGCTGTCGCTATGGTGGCGGCCCTGGGCGTGGGCCTTTCACTAACTTTCATAGGCGGCGGCGGCCCGAAGGCGGCGGCCAAGCCGAAGGCCTCGGCGACCGCTACCCCGTCCGCCTCCGCCTCCGCGACCACCTCGGCCGCCGCGATCAGCGAGCCCGCCCATCACTGTACGTATACCTCCAGCGCGGCGGCCGGCAGCAAGCCGAGCCTGCCGACGGCGACCCCGGACTACAAGGCCACGTACACGGCGACGATCAACACCAACCGCGGGCCGATCTCGATCAAGCTGGCGAACTCGACGGCGACCTGCGCGGTCAACTCGTTCGTCCACCTCGCGCAGACCAACTTCTGGAACAGCACGCAATGCCACCGGGTGTCCAACGACAGCGGGCTGTTCATGCTGCAGTGCGGCGACCCCAGCGCCACGGCCAGCAAGGCCCTCGCCTGCTCGGGGGCCAACCAGGCCGGCAGCGGCGGGCCGTCCTATACGTTCGGCGACGAGGCCCTGAAGGGGGCCACCTACCCCGCCGGCACCCTGGCCATGGCCAATAGTGGGCCGAACACTAACGGAAGCCAGTTCTTCTTGGTCTTCAAGAACACCGACCTGCCGGCCAGCTACACACCGTTCGGAACTATTACCTCTGGGCTAGATATCCTCCAGAATGTAGCAAAAGCCGGGACTACCTGCACGTACCAGGGAGCCGGCGGCGGAGTGCCCAAGGAGAAGGTCGTCATCAACAGCGTCTCGATAAAGAAGACCTGAGCAGCACCACACGCCCCGCACCGGGGCAGCACATGAACCAGGAGGTTCGCTCGTGACCACCGCCAACGATCCATGGGGTCGGGTAGACGCCGACGGGACGGTCTACGTGCGTACCGCCGATGGCGAGCGAGTGATCGGCTCGTGGCAGGCGGGGAGCCCGGAGGAGGCGCTGGAGTTCTTCCGGCGCAAGTTCCAGGCGCTGGAGACGGAGGTCGCGCTCATCGAGCAGCGCATCGCGGCGACGGACGTCTCCCCCGCCCAGGCCCAGTCGACCGTGCAGCGGCTGCTCGCGTCGGTCACCGACGCCAACGCGCTGGGTGACCTGGCCGGGCTGAAGACCCGGCTGGAGGGACTGACCTCGGCGGTCGACCACCGCCGCGAGGAGGTCAAGGCGGCCCGTGAGCACGCCCGCGCCGAGGCCAAGGGCGTCAAGGAGCGGATCGTGGAGGAGGCCGAGCACATCGCGGCCACCGCGACCCACTGGAAGGCCAGCGGCGAGCGGATGGCCGAGCTGCTGGAGGAGTGGAAGACCGCCCCGCACGCCGACCGGGCCGTCGAGGCGGTCCTGTGGAAGCGGCTGTCGGCCGCCCGCAACTCCTTCACCAAGCGGCGCAAGGCCTACTTCGCCACCCTGGAGACCGAGCGCGAGTCTGTCCGCGCTCGCAAGGAAAAGCTCGTCCAGGAGGCCGAGGCGCTCGCCGACTCGACCGAGTGGGGCCCGACGACCAGCGCCTACCGTGAGCTGATGCGCGCCTGGAAGGAAGCCGGGCGGGCCGGGCGGGACGCCGAGGCCGAGCTGTGGAAGCGGTTCCGGGACGCCCAGGACAAGTTCTTCGCCGCCCGCACCGACGTGTTCGCCGCCAAGGAGTCCGAGCTTCGCCAGCACGCCGCCGCCAAGGAGGAACTGCTGGCCGAGGCGCAGGCGCTGGTCCCGGTCACCGACCTGAAGGCCGCCCGGTCGGCGCTGCGGGGCATCCAGGAGCGCTGGGAGTCCGCCGGGCCGGTGCCGCGCGAATCCCGCGAGCAGCTGGAGTCCGGGCTGCGCAAGGTCGAGGAGGCCGTCCGCCGCGCCGAGGACACCCAGTGGCGCAAGTCCAACCCCGAGGCCCTCGCCCGCGCCCAGGGCACCGTCGACCAGTTGCGATCAGCCATCACGGCGCTGGAATCACAGCTGGCCGGGGCCACCGAGCGCGACGACCAGGCCGGCATCCGCAAGGCCGAAGAAGCCCTGGACGCCCGCCGTTCCTGGCTAGCAGAAGCCGAACGCACCCTCGCCGAGTTCTCCGGCTAGTCCCCAGGTAAGTTCGTCATCCGGTAGACGTCGTAGACGCCGTCCACGCCGCGCACCGCGCGCAGCACGTCGCCCAGGTGGGCCGGGTCGCCCATCTCGAACGTGAACCGGCTGATCGCCACCCGGTCGCGGGTGGTGGTCACCGACGCCGCCAGGATGTTGACGTGCTGGTCGGACAGGACCCGGGTGACGTCGGCGAGCAGCTTGGTCCGGTCCAGCGCCTCGACCTGGATGGCGACCAGGAACACCGCGCCGTCGCTAGGCGCCCAGTGGACGTCGACCATCCGCTCGCGCTGGGTCTCGGTCAGGTGCTGCATATTCACGCAGTCGACCCGGTGCACCGACACGCCGTGGCCGTGGGTGACGAACCCGGCGATCTCATCGCCGGGCACCGGGGTGCAGCACTTGGACAGCCGTACCCACACGTCCGGGGCGCCCTCGACCTCGACCCCGGCGTCCGGCGTCGCGTACGGCCGGGCCGCGCGGGCGGGCAGCGTCGTCTCGGCGAGGTCCTCCTCGGCCCCGTCGTCCCCGCCGACCAGGGCGACTAGCTTGGTGACCACCGACAGGGCGCTGATCCGGCCCTCGCCGACCGCCGCGTACAGCGCTGTCAAGTCGGGGTACCGCAGTTCCCTGGCGATGTCGCGCAGGGTGTCGGCGCTGGTCAGCCGCTGCAACGGCAGGCCCTGCTTGCGCATCACCTTGGCGATCTGGTCCTTGCCTGCCTCAACGGCTGCTTCCCGGCGCTCCTTGGTGAACCACTGGCGGATCTTGTTCCGCGCCCGGGCGCTCTTGACGAACGTCAGCCAGTCCCGGCTCGGCCCGGCCTCTTGCGCCTTGGAGGTGAAGATCTCGACGGTGTCGCCGTTGTCCAGCGTGGACTCCAGCGCGACCAGTCGGCCGTTGACCCGCGCGCCGATGGTGCGGTGGCCGACCTCGGTGTGGATCGCGTAGGCGAAGTCGACCGGGGTCGAGTCGTGCGGCAGCTGGACGACCTCACCGCGCGGGGTGAAGACGTAGACCTCGTTGCCGGCCAGGTCGAAGCGCAGCGAGTCGAGGAACTCGGCCGGGTCCGCGGTCTCCCGCTGCCAGTCGACGAGCTGGCGCAGCCAGGCCATCTCGGTGCTCTCGTCCCACCCTCGGGCCTTGCTGCTCCGGCCGCCGACCCCCTTGGCGGGCGTCCCGGCCGCGCTCGCCGCCCCCGCGGCGGCGTTCATCTCGTCCTTGTACTTCCAGTGGGCGGCGACGCCGTACTCGGCCCGCTTGTGCATCTGCCAGGTGCGGATCTGCAGCTCAACCGGCTTGCCGCCGGGGCCGATGACCGTCGTGTGCAGCGACTGGTACATGTTGAACTTCGGCATCGCGATGTAGTCCTTGAACCGCCCGGGCAGGGGGTTCCACCGCGCGTGCAGCGCGCCCAGCGCCGCGTAGCAGTCGCGCACCGAGTCGACGAGCACGCGCACGGCGACGAGGTCGTAGATGTCCTCGAAGTCGCGGCCGCGCACGATCATCTTCTGGTACACGGAGTAGTAGTGCTTGGGCCGGCCGGTCACGGTCGCCTTGATCTTGGCGGCCTTGAGGTCCGTGCCGACCTGCTCACGCACCCGGGCCAGGAACTCCTCACGGGCCGGGGCACGCTCGGCGACGAGGCGCACGATCTCGTCGTAGACCTTCGGGTAGAGGGTGGCGAAGGACAGGTCCTCGAGCTCCCACTTGATGGTGTTCATGCCGAGCCGGTGGGCGAGCGGCGCGTAGATCTCCAGCGTCTCGCGCGCCGACCGCTCGGCGGAGGACGGCTTGACGTACTTGATGGTCCGCATGTTGTGCAGGCGG
>JAICUO010000781.1 GCA_025935815.1 Streptosporangiaceae bacterium | reverse complement strand
GCCCGCGCCCTGGGCCGGCTACGGGACTGGCTCACCGGCCCCGAGAGCGCGGCCAGCCCCGCACTGCATTTCCCGGAACGGAGACAGCGATGAAAGCCAGGCAGATCGCCGGCGGCGCCAGCGTGACCTACGTGGCAATCCTCGACCAGGGCGAAGAGGCGCTCTCCGCCCTGGCCGACTGGGCGGCCCGCCAGCAGGTCTCGGCGGCCCAGGTCACCGCGGTCGGCGCGTTCGAACGGGCCATCGTCGGCTGGTTCAACCGCGCGGCCAGGAACTACCGGCGCATCGAGGTCGACCAGCAGTGCGAGGTCTTGTCCCTCATCGGCGACATCGCCATCGGTGCCGGCGACCCGGGCCAGCCCCAGCCGCACCTGCACGCCGTGCTCGGCCTCGCCGACGGCACCACCCGGGGCGGCCACCTGCTCGAAGGCCACGTCTGGCCCACCCTTGAGGTGATCATCCGCGAGACCCCGGCCGAACTGCGCAAGACCCACCGCCCCGACATCGGACTGGCCCTCATCAACCTGGACGAGGCCTGACCGGCGCAGCTCCTCGCCGGCACACCGACCGCTCGGCTCCGGCGTGGTGAGCGTCAGTGGCTGCGGAGCGCGGAAACCAGCTCGGCCTTGCTCATGGACGAGCGGCCCTTGATGCCAATCTCGCGGCGCGGGCGAGCAGGTCCTTCTTGGACCAGTCCTGATAGGAACCGCTGTGCCCGCCGCGAGATCCGACGGACCGGCGAGGACTGCCCGCCGCCGCGTTGGCGATCCTGGCCGACTTCTCCTGGCTGTTCCCCTCCCGTCGCAGCGCACGACGTCTTCTCGTCCTTGACCTGCGCCCTGGCCATGCCAGCTCCTTCCCGCCGACCGGGCAGACAGCCCACCCAGTCCTGATCTCGCGCGGCTACCCTGCGGACGCGGGTCAACCGCCGAGGCCCGGGGGCTGCGCTCGCCGGCGATGAGGGCGGCGCGTCGTGGACTCCGAGTTCCCGCAGCCTGGCCGTCAGTCCGCCGTCTCTCGCGGTACCGTGCTGGACAGCGTTCCGGTGCTGATGAACTCCGTCGGGACGGACGTGACGGCGGAAAAGGCGCGGGAGATCATCGGCGCGGGCCTGGGGGCGTGGAATTTCTCCGTCGACACCCCGGATCCTGCCCTGTATGAGAAGTTGCGGGGAGTCTCGGGAGCGCTCCCGAAGATCATGGCCGCCATTGCCGCGGTCCGCGAGGCGGGAGCTGACTTTCCGGGGTTCCGCTTTAACTACATGACCGTCATCAGCCGGCATAACTTCCGCGGCCTCCGGAACTGCTGGCTCACTGCGTGGACGCGGGGACTCGTCCCAGCGGGCCGCCCAGATGGTCTCGCTGGTCGCCGCGGCGGCTGAGGTCGTCATGCGCCGCCGGGCGCTGCACGCCGCCCGGCGGGCGACCCGAGATGAACAGGAGCTGCGCCGACTCCAGGCACAGGAAGGTGCCTTCCGTGCGCAGGTCCGGGCGGGGTGGGCAGGGCCGAGGAACGCCTCCGCGTCCTGCATCCTTACGCAATGGACCGATACGACCGGCTCCGCAGCGAGGGAGCCACCCCGCTCGATGCGATGCGCGACGAGCTTTCCGTACACGGCCGCAGATGGCATTCGGGCATCGGCTGCAGACCGGCTTCAGCCGATCCAATCGGCAGATCGCACGGTTCAGGTCCATGACATCCCGCGCGTCAGCGTTTCCCCATGAGGCAACGAAAGCGACGCTCTCCGCTGGCGGTCAGGCTCGGCGATATCAGCGCTACGGCCGAGGACCAGGTGTCGCGAAGGTCAGCATTGCGCTTCTCGCTCAGCCAATCCCCGATGAGCGTGGTTTCGCGCACCTGGCCCTAGCTCCTTAGGCCGCAGCGAATTGCTACAGTGGTCTTACGTTTACGTGGTATGGGGAAGCCTGATCATGGGCGCATGGGGCCACGGATGGACAGGGGCTGCTGATGGACGCTGACTCGCCAGATCCGGCAGACCTCAGCCACGTCCCGGGGACCTCCGATGACCCTGCCCCTAGGCCCGGGTACACCGTGGAAATCCGGGAATCGCAGGGCGTCCAGGGCGCTGCGCACCGCCCGGTACCGGCCCTCGACGTGACCGAGGTGCTGGTCCCAGCCTGCAAGGTGAATCGATGACCAGGGCGGACAGCGGCTCGCGGTGCTCGCGGTGCTCGCGGAGGAGGCTGCGCAGTGCCGCTGGACCGTCCTGCTGGACGATCTGGGCGGGGTCCTTGGCGTTCAGCAGGGCTGATTGCAGCTTCCCGCCCTGCGCGGAAGTCATGCGCGCCTTGCGGGAAACGCACCCGCGCAGACACGCCGCGAATACCGGGCGCGCCCCGGCCGCGGTGGTGTCTTAGGTCCATGAATCTACCCGATCCGGGGAAGATTCACCTGTTCCCGGGATCGATCACCGGTTCTGACACGCTATGAACCTTACTAGCGGCCGGGCACGACCAGACCGGACTCATAGGCGGCGACCACCGCCTGGGTGCGGTCGCGCAGGCCGAGCTTGGCGAGCAGCCGGCTGACGTGCGTCTTCACCGTCTCCTCGGTGACGACCAGGCGCGCGGCGATCTCGGTGTTGGACAGGCCCTCAGCGACCAGGCGCAGCACCTCGGTCTCGCGCGGGGTCAGCGCCGACAGCGCCGGCGGGACGGCCCCGGCCGCGGCGGGCCGGAGTACCCCGCCAGCCGCGCCGGCCGGCCCGGGCCGCAGCCGGGCGAACTCGCTGATCAGCCGGCGGGTCACGCCCGGCGCGAGCAGCGCCTCGCCGGCCGCGACAACGCGGACGGCCTCGAAGAGGCGCTCGGCGGTAGCGTCCTTGAGCAGGAACCCGCTGGCGCCCGCTCGCAGCGCGTCGAAGACGTACTCGTCCAGGTCGAACGTGGTCAAGATCAGCACCCGGGGCGGGTTCTCGTCCGGCGCCAGCTGCCTGGTCGCCTCGATGCCGTCGATGCCCGGCATCCGCACGTCCATCAGCACCACGTCGGGCTTGAGCTCGCGGCAGGCGAGCACGGCCGACTCCCCGTCGGACGCGGTGCCCAGCACGGTGAAGTCCGGCTGGGTGTCCAGCAGCGCCGCGAACCCGGCCCGCACCACCTCATGGTCATCCGCCACCACGATGCCGATCACGTGACCTCCGGTTTCGCGGGCAAGTCGGCCTCGACGAGGAACCCGCCGCCCGCGTCGGCGCCCGTCCGCAGCGACCCGCCGACGGCCAGCGCCCGCTCGCGCATCCCGGGCAGGCCGTGCCCGCCGCTGGCCGGCCCGGCCAGGGCCTGGCCGCCGGGGCCGACGGGAGTCTCGGGCGGCCGCTCCGGGCCCGGTCCGGTGTCGCGGATCCGCAGGTGCAGCGCGTCGTCGTCGGAGCGGAGCTCGACGTCGACCGCCGCCCCGGGCGCGTGCCGGCGCGCGTTCGTGAGCGCTTCCTGC
>JAICUO010000263.1 GCA_025935815.1 Streptosporangiaceae bacterium | reverse complement strand
GCACGGGGTCGGCCCGTCGAGGTGGTCCGGGGAGACCCCGGAGACCACGCGCGCGGCCGCGTCAGCGGCCTCGGTCAGCTGAGGATGCAGGTTCATGAGCACAGACGGTAGCCACTGCCCGGCCAGGGGTCTTGAACAAACCCGACAGCGCATCAGGCATGCTTAGAGGCGTGGAAGGAACCGAGGGCGTGCGCGGGGTGCTGCGCCCGGACGGCGCCGCGGGCCGGTTCACGCTGGCCCGCCACCCCTCAGCAGGCGACCTCGCGCCGTTCATCGACTACTACTGGATCGTCCGCTGGGACTTGGGCGAAGAGCCGCCCTACGAGCAGTCGATCCTGCCGCACCCGTGCGTCCACCTGGTCTTCGAGCCCGACGGGGCGTCCGTCTACGGCATCGACACCAAGATCTTCACCCGCCGCCTCACCGGCCAGGGGAAGGTCCTGGGGGTCCGGTTCCGGCCCGGCTGCTTCCGCCCCTTCAGCCCCAGGGCAATATCTCGCCTCAACGACACGGTGGTTCCCGCTGCTTCCCTCCTTGGCCGCGCCGTGGCATCCGCCAACGAGGCGGTCATGGCCGCGGGCACCGACGAGGAGATGATCAGCGTCGCCGCCGCGCTGCTGCGCGAGATCCGCCCGCCCCGGGACCGCGTCGCCGAGCAGGTGGCCGCCATGGTGGAGCGCATCTCCGCCGACCTGGAGATACGCCGGGTCGGGGACCTGACCGCCGCGTTCGGCTGGCCCGAGCGCAAGCTGCAGCGGCTGTTCAGCGAGTACGTGGGCGTGTCCCCCAAGTGGGTCATGCGGCGCGCCCGGCTGCACGAGGCCGCGCTGCGCGCCACCTCCGGCGAGGCAGTCGACTGGGCCACGCTGGCGAAAGACCTCGGCTACGCCGACCAGTCCCATCTGACCAGGGACTTCACCGCCACGATAGGGACGCCGCCGGCCCGCTACACTGCGTCGGCCTGACCCGCCGGCCCAGACCCTATCTGGTCACTGGAGAGCTCTTCCGTCGCCGGAGCATATCCGTCAAACTGCTGTCAGCGACGGCACTCCACCAGTGAGGGACATGATGGCGGCGACTCCGGAACAAGCAGTACCAGGTCAGGCGACTTCGGCGCCGGCCCCCGGGCTGAAGCGGTCCCTGTCGGTCTGGCAGGCGGTCGGCCTGTCGCTGGCGCTGATGGCGCCGAGCATGGCCGCGAACATCAACCCGCAGGGCGCGGCCGGCGCCGGGCGGGCGATCCCGCTGGCGTTCCTCATCGCGGCGGTCGGCGTGCTGCTGGTGGCCTACACGTTCGTGCGGCTCACCCAGTACTTCCGGCACGCGGGCTCGGCCTACGCGTTCGTCGGGGCGACCCTCGGGCCGCGCGCCGGGGTCGTCGCCGGCTGGGGGCTGGCCGGCACCTACACGTTCTACGCGGTGGTGACGGCGTCGGCGGCCGGCATCTTCGGCGCCGGCCTGCTGGATGACCTGGGCCTGTGGAAGAACCAGCCGGCTTGGTCGCCCATCTTGTTCGCCGCGGTGGCTGTGGTGCTCGCCCTCGTCCTCGCCTCGATCCCGGCCAAGGGCGGCACGAACGTGCTGCTGGTGGTCGAGGCGGCCACGGTGGCGCTGATCCTCGTGGTCACCGTCGTGGTGCTGGTGAAGGTCATCGGCCACAGCGCCCCCGGCGGGGCGCACTTCACGATGAGCGTGTTCACCCTGGGCAGCGGCACCGGCGTATCGGCGCTGTTCCTGGGCGTGGTCTTCGGGTTCTTGTCGTTCGCCGGCTTTGAGGCCTCGGCGACCCTGGGCGAGGAGGCGCACAACCCGTCGCGCGACATCCCGCGGGCGATCCTGGGCGTGGCGATCTTCGGCGGCATCTACTTCGTGGTGGTCACCGCGGCGGAGGTGATGGGCTTCGGCACCACCGACAACGGGCTGACCGCGTTCGCCCACTCCAGCTCGCTGCTCGGCGACCTGGGTACCTCCTACGTCGGGTCCTGGGTGGGCAACGTGATCACCGCCGGGACCACCGTCAGCGCGTTCGGCTGCTGCCTGGCCTGCACGGTCGGCGGGGCCCGGCTGGTCTACGCGATGTCGCGGGACACCTTCGGCGACCGCGGCGCGGGCCGTAGCGCGCGCTGGGGCTCGCCGGTCATCGCGACCTTCGTGGTCGCCGCGGCGGCAGTGGTGATCTTCGCGGTCTACGTCGCGGTCTCCGCCGACCGCGCGGGCGTCACCTTCAACGCGTTCTTGTGGTCGGGCACCATCGGCACCCTCATCTTGCTGGTGGTGTACGTCCTGGCCACGATCGGCATGTCGCGGCTGGTGTTCGTGCAGCGCAAGCTGCCGGGCGTGCCGATGTGGCAGGTCGCCATCCCGGTCGCGGCGATCGTCGTCCTCGGCTACACGCTGTACCGGAACGTCTGGCCGTACCCGACCGGCGACGGGCGCTGGTTCCCGATCGTCGGCGGGATCTGGCTGGCCGTGGCCGTCGTCGGCGTGATCGTCGCCCCGGGGACGGCCCGCCGCCTCGGCGAGAAGCTGGCCGCCCGCGAAGGCATCAACACTCAGTAACCCCGATTGCGCACATCGCGGGCAGGCAGCTCAGGCCGGGGCGGGTCAGACCTCGACGACGACCGGGATGATCATGGGGCGGCGGCGGTAGGTGTCACTGACCCACTTGCCGATGACCCGGCGGGCGAGCTGGCGCAGCGCGTGGGCGTCGGAGATGCCGTCGGCGGTGGCGCGGGCCAGGGCGTCCTCCACCTTCGGCAGGACCTCCTCGAACGCCATCTCCCCGATGCCGGACCCGCGGGCGTGGATCTCCGGGCCGGCGACCACCTTGCCGCTGCTGGTGTCGACCACCATGATCACCGAGACGAATCCCTCCTCGCCGAGGATGCGCCGGTCCTTCAGCGAGGACTCGGTCACCTCCCCGACGGTCAGGCCGTCCACGTACACGTAGCCGCACTCGACCGCGCCGGTGATGGCCGCCTTGCCGCCGACCAGGTCGACGACTACGCCGTCCTCCGCGATCACGATGCGGTCATCGGGGACGCCGGTCAGCGAGGCCAGCCGCGCGTGCGCCCGCAGGTGCCGCCATTCCCCGTGCACCGGCATGAAGTTCCGCGGCCTGACCAGGTTGAGCAGGTAGAGCAGCTCCCCGGCGGGCGCGTGCCCGGACACGTGGACCAGCGACGACTCCTTGTGCACGACCCGCGCGCCCAGCCGGGTCAGCCCGTTGATCACCCGGTAGACGGCGGTCTCGTTGCCGGGGATCAGCGAGGAGGCGAGGATGACGGTGTCGCCGGCCGCGATCCGGATCGGGTGGTCCCGCCCGGCCATCCGCGACAGCGCGGACATGGGCTCGCCCTGCGAGCCGGTGGAGACCAGCACGACGTCGCTGGGCGGCATCTCCTCGGCATCGCGCAGGTCGATCAGCAGCCCGCCGGGGACGTGCAGGTAGCCCAGGTCCCGGGCGACGCCCATGTTGCGGACCATGGACCGGCCGACGAAGGCGACCTTTCTCCGGTGCTTGACCGCCGTGTCCAGCACCTGCTGCACCCGGTGCACGTGGGAGGCGAAGCAGGCGACGATGATCCGCTGGTCGGCCTGGGAGAACACGTCGCCGAGCACGGGCGCGATGTCCCGCTCGGACCGGACGATGCCCGGCACCTCGGCGTTGGTCGAGTCAGACAGCAGCAGGTCAACGCCCTCGGCGCCCAGCCGGGCGAAGCCGGCCAGGTCGGTCAGCCGCCCGTCCAGCGGCAGCTGGTCCATCTTGAAGTCGCCGGTGTGCAGCACCACGCCGGCCCGGGTCTTGATGGCCACGGCCAGCGCGTCCGGGATCGAGTGGTTGACGGCGAAGAACTCGCAGTCGAAGGGGCCGAACGTCCCCGCGGTGCCTTCTTTCACCTCGACCACTTCGGGGGTGATGCGGTGCTCGGCGAGCTTGGAGCGCATCATCGCGAGGGTCAGCTTCGAGCCGACCAGGGGGATGCCGGCCCGCTCGCGCAGCAGGTAGGGGACAGCGCCGATGTGGTCTTCATGGGCGTGCGTCAGCACCAGCGCCTCGACCTTGTCCAGCCTGCCCTCCAGGTAGCGGAAGTCAGGGAGGATCAAGTCGATGCCGGGCTGGTCCGACTCGGGGAACAAGACCCCGCAGTCGACGACGAGGAGCCGGCCACCGTATTCGAAGACTGTCATGTTGCGCCCGATCTCGCCGAGGCCGCCCAGGGCGACGACACGCAGCCCCTCATCGGACAGCGGGGGCGGTGGGGCGAGCTCAGGATGCGGGTAGCTCATCAATTCCCGCCACTGCGATAACTCGAGATCACGTCCATCATTTCAGTTGAGCATAGTGAGGTTAGTATCCGGCTCAGCGGGGCCGGCGTGTCGGCTGGCCGGCGCGCGGGCACCGGACGGCGGCCCGGCGTCAGCCGGGAAGCTTGACTCCGCCCGCCGTCAGGTCCTCGCGGAGCTGGCGGCGCTCGTCCTCGCTCGCCGGGATCAGCGGTCCGCGCACTCCCCCGCCGGGCAGGCCGAGCATTTCCATGGCCGCCTTGGTCAGCACGGCGGCCTGATTGCGGAACAGACCCACGTTGACCGGGAGCATGTCCAGGTGAAGCTTGCGTGCGTCGCCGTTGCGGCCGGCGGTGAAGGCCTCGATCATCTCGTGCAGCCGGTCGCCGACGACGTGCGCTGTCACGCTGATGAAGCCGGACGCACCGACCGAAAGCAGCGGCAAGTTAAACATATCGTCGCCGGAGTAGTACACGAGTCCGGTGCGGGCGAGAACCTGCGAGCTGGCCGCGAGGTCGCCCTTGGCGTCCTTGACCCCGGCGATCCTCGGGTGCTCGGCCAGCCGGACCAGCGTGTCGGTGGCGACGGCGACCCCGGTGCGGGCGGGGATGTCGTAGATCAGCACTGGAAGGGCGGTGCTGTCGGCGACCGCCGAGAAGTGCGCGATGAGGGCGCTTTGAGCGGGCTTGTTGTAGTACGGGGTGACGACGAGCAGGCCGTGGGCGCCAGCCCGCTCGGCCTGGCCTGCCAGGTGGATCGTGTGCGCGGTGATGTTCGTGCCAACCCCGGCGACCACCTTGGCCCGGTCCCCGACGGCCTCAAGCACCACCCGGATCAGGCGCTCTTTCTCCTCGTCGGTCGTGGTCGGCGACTCACCGGTGGTGCCGTTCACGACCAGGCCCTCGTTGCGCATGTCGTCCACGAGGTAGCCGGCGAGCTTGGCCGCGCCCTCGTAGTCGACGCTGCCGTCCGAGGTCATCGGGGTGATCATCGCCGTCATCGTGCGGCCGAAGGGCGCCAAGGTCGTCATACCGGAACGCTACTCCTAACGCGTGGCAGCGCGCAGCTTGGATCGGGGCGGCCGCCAGGCGCCCGCATGCGGCCGCCCCGCATCGTCAGCGAAGATCTTCCTCCTGACCTGCGCCGATGACCAGCACGATCTTCGGCGTAACTACGTGCGAGGGCACGCCGAGTTACCGCCGGCGGCACCGGTCAAGCGAGGCGCGCTGCTCCTGCGCGAGTGGACGACGACCGACCGCTGGAGCGTGGACATCGCAATGACGGGCGCTGAGGTCAACAGCGCCCTGACCTGGCTGGACGGCGATACCGCGATCTCCTTCCGCACCATCGTCGAGAAAGGCGGCAACTGGACCGTGACGGTGCGGGTGCTGGACTTGCGGGCCGGCCCCGTGGACTGCCGCCAGCAACCTTCTCGGCGGCCCGCCTGGCGCGGCGGCCCCGGCCGGTGGAGGATGGGCGACGTGGTGGATTCCGGGCATCTGATTGGCTTCACGGTCGCGTCGCTGGTGCTCATCGTGGTGCCCGGGCCGGGAGTGCTGTTCGTCGTGGGACGGGCGCTGGCGCATGGCCGCCGGACCGCGTTCCTGACCGCCGCGGGGCATTGCGCCGGCAACTACCTGGTGGCCGCGTGCGTGTCGGTCGGCCTGGGCACCTTGCTCCAGCGCTCGGAGACGGCGTTCACCGTCGTCAAGGTCGCAGGCGCCGCTTACCTCGTCGTCCTGGGCGTGCAGGCGGTCCGGCACCGGCGGTCGCTGGCGGAGGCGGTGACACCGGGAGCGGCCAGCAGCAGTGGCTGGCGCGCGCTGCGCGACGGGCTCGTCGTGGGGGTGACGAACCCGAAGTCGTTCATCTTGTTCGGCGCGGTCTTGCCGCAGTTCGTCAGCCGCGCGGCCGGGCACGTCGCGGCGCAGATGCTGGCGCTGGCGCTGGTGTCGGTCGGCTTGGGCCTGATCTCCGACATGGCCTGGGGGCTGGCCGCGAGCGGGGTGCGCGCCTGGCTGGCTCGCTCGCCGCGCCGCCTGGCCCTGGTCGGCGGGGCCGGGGGCCTGGCGATGATCACCGTCGGCCTCACGATCGCCGTCACCGGCCGCAAGGACTAGCCGGGGGCTGGCTAGGGGCCGGCGGGCTAGGCGCGGCCGGCGAAGAAGTCGGTCATGATGGCGCTGATCACCTCGGGCGGGGCGTTGTGGTCGAAGTCGTCGAGTGTCATGAGCCGCGCGCCGGGTATGGCGGCGGCCTGCTCGGCGACTGAGCGACGGAACCACGCGGGGCTCTTGCCGCCGCCCACGATGAGGGCGGGCGCGGTGATCGCGGCGAGCTCGGCCACGGGCACCCCGCCGTCGGTGACGGCGATGTCGTACGGGAGCGTGGGAGTCAGCGGCTCAAGGTCCTTCACCCACGGGGCGCCGTCCAGCTGGGCCAGCGTCTTGGCCGGCAGGTGGACGACCTCCGACATCCAGAACCGGACGGCCTCGGCCCGGCGGCCGGCGCTGACCAGCTCGCGGATGCGGCTGGCGGGATCCACCGAGGGCCGCGGCGTCTCCTCGTTGGCGAACGGCGCCTCGTAGGCGATGATCGCGGCGGCGGGCAGCCCGGCCGCGACGGCTCGCAGGACTATCGCCGCCCCCGAGGAGTGCCCGAAGAAGCAGGCCGGCCGCGGCCCGGTCGCCGCGGCGACGGCGGCCAGGTCCTCCAGTTCCCGCTCGGCGGTGAACGGCTCGGTGTCACCGCTATCGCCCCGGCCCCGGCGATCGTAGGTGATGACGGTGAAGCGCGCCTTGAGCTCTTCGGGGGCGGCGAACGTAAGCCGGGTGCAGAACGCCCCGACGCTGACGATGAGCGCGGCCCCTTGCCCGGCGCGGTCGTAGGCGATGATCGTGCCATCGGCCGACTTCACGGTTTCCATGTGCGACTCCTGCGTCGATGCTGGCTGGGCTGCCTAACCGGTTACCGTAGGGCTGCCGTCCCCGCGGCCCGGAAATCAGCGGCTGGTGATCAGCCGCGGGCCAGGTCGCGGCTGATCACCAGCCGCTGGATCTGGTTGGTGCCCTCGAAGATCTGCATCACCTTGGTCTCGCGCATGTACCGCTCCACCGGGAAGTCCCTGGTGTAGCCCGCCCCGCCGAGTACCTGGACCGCGTCGGTGGTCACCCTCATCGCGTTGTCGGTGGCGACCATCTTCGCGATGGAGGCCTGGCGGGAGAACGGGCGCCCGGCGTCGCGCAGCCGGGCCGCGTACAGGTATGTCGCCCGCGCGGACTCCACGGCGGCGGCCATGTCGGCCAGCAGGAACGCCAGCCCCTGGTGGTCAATGACCGGCTTGCCGAATGACTCGCGCTCCCTGGCGTACTTCACGGCCACGTCCAGGGCTGCCTGGGCGACGCCGGTCGCTACCGCCGCGATGCCCAGGCGCCCGGAGTCGAGCCCGGCCAGCGCGATCGCCAGCCCCTGGCCCTCGTCCCCCAGTCGCCGCTCGGCGGGGATCCGGACGCCGTCGAACAGCATCGTCGCGGTCGTCGAGCTCATCAGGCCCATCTTGTCCTCGGGCACGTCCGCCGACAGGCCGGGGGAATCGGCCGGCACCAGGAGGCAGGAGATCCCGCGCCCGCCGTTGTCGCTGGTGCGGGCCATCACCTGGTAGAAGTCCGCCTCCCCGGCATGGGTGGTCCACGCCTTCGCCCCGGTGATGACGTAGTCGCCGGAGTCGCGGACCGCCCGGGTGCGCATCGCCGCGGGATCGGACCCGGCGTGCGCCTCCGACAGGCAGTACGCCCCGAGCAGTTCACCGCCGAGCATGCCGGGCAGCCACCGCTGCTTCTGCTCCGGCGTGCCCGCGTGGAAGAGCCCGAAGCAGCTCAGCGCGTGCACGCTCACGCCGACCCCGACGGCGGCCCAGGCCGCGGCGATCTCCTCCAGCACCTGCAGGTAAACCTCGTAGGGCTGCCCGCCGCCTCCGTATTCCTCCGGGTAGGGCAGCCCGAGCAGGCCCGTACGGCCCAGCGTGGTGAAGACCGCGCGGTGAAACGCGTGAGTGCGCTCTGCCTCGTCGACGACCGGGCGCAGTTCCTTGTCAACGACGCTGCGCGTCAGCTCGATCAGGTCGGCCGACTCCGGAGTCGGCATCAATCGCGCGGCAGGCATGGCCCTCCTGTCACCGGCAGCTCAGATACGTTGCACTGTACAGACCTCCGCAGGAAAGCGAGTTCCGCAGGTGAGCGCATACCGCAGCCGGCCCTGGCTGGCCCGATACCGCGAGG
Organism: Streptosporangiaceae bacterium; assembly: GCA_025935815.1. GTDB lineage: Bacteria > Actinomycetota > Actinomycetes > Streptosporangiales > Streptosporangiaceae > Trebonia. The sequence continues at coordinate 1,898 of JAICUO010000263.1, read as the reverse complement.
GTCACCCCGCCAGCATCGAGCCCGAGTACCGCACGATGCTGGAGCTGTTCCAGGCGTCGGCGCGGCGGGCGCCCCGCCAGGTCGCGCTGCGCTACTTCGACGGCGAGCTCACCATCGGCCAGCTCGACCGCGCCTCCGACGCCCTCGCGCTGGCGCTGCTCGACCGCGGCTTCGGCCCCGGTGAGCGGCTGGCGCTGTACGTGCAGAACAACCCCGGCTTCGTCATCGGCTTGCTCGGCGCCTGGAAGGCCGGCGGCGCCGCGGTCGCGGTCAATCCCATGAACAAGGGCCGCGAACTCGCGTACCTGCTCGCCGATTCCGGCGCGAAGGCGCTCTTGTGCCTGGACAGCCTGTACCTGTCGGTCGCCGGCGATGTCATCGCCTCAGGGCAGTCCCGCGTGGACACGGTGATCACCACCTCGGAGCTGGACTGGCAGGCGCGCGACGACGAGCGCGCCGTGCGGACTCCGCGCCTGTCCCCTGGTGACCTGCCGGGCGAGGCGCTCGACCTGCTGGGCATCGTGGCCGCCCGCGCCGGGCAGCGCCCGGCCAGTCCCGCCGTGGCGCCCGGTGACGTAGCGGTGCTGACCTACACGTCCGGGACCACCGGCAACCCCAAGGGCGCGATGAACACCCACCAGGCGATGGTGCACGGCTGCTGCAACTTCCGCGAGTGGATGGGGCTGACCCCCGGCGACAGCGTGCTCGGCCTCGCCCCGTTGTTTCACATCACCGGCCTGATCGGGCACGTCGGCCTGTCCCTGCTGCTGCCGTGCCCGCTGGTGCTCGCGCACCGCTTCCAGCCCGAGGTCATGCTGGACGCCCTGCGCGAGCACCGGCCGACGTTCACGATCGCCGCGATCACCGCGCTGACCCGGCTCGCCGCCGAGTCACCGAGCCCGGCGGAGGACTTCGCGTCGCTGCGCGCGGTGTACTCCGGAGGCGCGCCGATCGCCCCCGCCGTGAACGAGGCATTCCAGGCCAGGACCGGGATTTACATCCACAACATCTACGGGCTGACCGAGACCAACTCCCCCAGCCACGCCACCCCGCTGGGCGCCAGGGCGCCGGTCGACCCCGTCTCCGGCGCGCTGTCCATCGGCGTGCCCGTCTTCGGCACCGTCGCCCGCATCCTCGACGACAACGGGCAGGAGGCGCCGGTTGGGCAGGCCGGCGAGATCGTGATCAGCGGCCCCCAGGTGATCCCGGGCTACTGGAACCGGCCCGGGGAGTCGGCGGCGGCCCTGCCCGGTGGCGAGCTGCGCACCGGCGACGTGGGCGTGATGGACTCCGATGGCTGGTTCTACCTCGTCGACCGCAAGAAGGACATGATCAACGCCTCCGGCTACAAGGTGTGGCCGCGCGAGGTGGAGGACGTGCTGTACGCCCACCCGGCGGTCCGCGAGGCGGCCGTCGTCGGCATCCCTGACCCTTACCGCGGTGAGACCGTCAAGGCCTTCGTATCGCTGCACCCGGGCGCGGCGGTGACGCCGGAGGAGCTCATCCAGTACGGCCGGGAGCACATGGCCGCCTACAAGTACCCGCGCCATGTGGAGATCCTCGACGAGCTGCCGAAGACCACGACCGGCAAGATCTTGCGGCGCCAGCTGCGCGACGCCCCGCCCCGGGACGCCGGGGACGCCGGGGACCCCCGCTAGCACTACAACGGGGTCCCGAGTCATGACAGCGTCCAAAATGCGCGGAATATCCGATTCACTCGCCGGGCGGCAGCCCCCATAGCCCCGGCCCGCCGCGAGTGCCGTGGGTTTTGGCCCGCTTAGGGGGGTAACACAAGGCACAACGCGCGGGGCGGGGGGGTGGGGGGAGGCGCCCCGCGGGGGTGAAGGGTATTGAGCGCAGTTTTGTCGCGGTGAAGAAACAGGCCCCCGGGGGTGTGG
>JAICUO010000862.1 GCA_025935815.1 Streptosporangiaceae bacterium | reverse complement strand
GATCAGCAGGTAGGGGATCCCCCAGATGACGCACATCGCCGCGAACAGCGCCCAGCTACGCCGACTCATGATGACCGTTCCGATCCGCTGCCCCGCGCTCGCCTGTATGACACGTGGGTAGACAGCGCCAGCCGGGCCAGGATCCTTCCCGGGGCACGCGGCGCGGAGCCGCCCCGGTCTCGTTTCACAGGAGTCACTTTAGAATAATTAGCACGTTCATCCCCTTCTTGCCTTCCTTTGCTCGTTCTAATCAAACGTCACGTTTCGTAGTATTTGACCGATATACCACTGATCGTGTCGCTATGCTTCCTGACCAGCGGCATTGCACCATCTCCGGGGGCTTCTTCATCAGTTGTCTGTTGATAAGGAGCCACCATGGCCAATCGCGGGTTCCGCCGTGCCTTCGCGCCCGTCCTCGCTCTTTCCCTGCTCGCCCTCTGCGGCCTGTCCGGCTGCGGCCTGATCGGCATCGGCTCGGGCGCCGCCGCCTCCGGCGCCACCGGCCCGCTGGAGACCCACATCCTCAACGTGGCCGCCGTGCCGAGCGTTGACTCGGCCGGGTTCTTCGTCGCGCTGCACAAGGGGCTGTTCGCCGAGCAGGGGCTGACGATCAAGTACACCCCCGCGCTGAGCGCCGAAACGGTCATCGCCGACCAGCTCAAGGGCACCTATGACATCACCGCCGGGAACTACGTGTCCTACGTCGAGCACGCCGCCCTCAACCACCAGCCGCTGCAGATCGTCGCCGAGGGATCCCTCATGCGGCCCGGGTCGCAGGCCATCTACACGCTGCCGGGCTCGCCCGTCAAGACCCTCACCCAGCTCAAGGGCCAGGTCCTGGGGACCAACGCGCCCAAGAACATCAACTACCTGCTGGCGGCGTCGGTCTTGACCGAGTCGGGCATCGACCCCACGCAGGTGACCTTCACGCAGGCCCCGATCCCCTTCCCGGTCCTCGTCGATGACCTGGCCAAGCACAAGGTCGCCGCGGCGGCGCTGCCCGAGCCGTTCGCCACCATGGCCGAGGAGTCGCTCGGCGCCACCGCGCTGACCGACCTCAACCAGGGCGCGACGCAGGACTTCCCGATCCTCGGCTACGTCACCACCAAGCCGTGGGCCCAGTCGCACCCCAGCACGCTGCGCGCGTTCCTGGCCGCGCTGGCGCAGGGCCAGCAGATCGCCGACTCCAACCGCGGCGAGGTGGAGACCGCCATGGAGGCGCTGACCGGGACCAAGCCGATCATCGCGGCCGTCATGGCGTTCAACAGCTACCCGATCGGGGTGGACAAGATCCGGCTGCAGCGCGTCCCCGACGTCATGCTGCAGTTCCAGGTGCTGCACCAGCGGTTCAGCATCAGCCAGATGCTCCCCGCGTAAGCGCCTCCCGCCCAGCGCGCGCCGGGCGCTCGCCCAGCGCCACCCGCAGCAGGCCGGCCACGCTGACCGCCTCGGTGATCTCCCCCGACAGGGCCAGCTCAACGGCCCGGCCGAACGGCAGCCACACGACCGTGATGTCCTCATCCCCCTGGCCGCGCTTCCCGTCGCCCCCCGTGGCCCCGGGAAGCGCGGCCAGGTCGCGGGCCAGGAACACGTGCGCCACGTCGGTCGTGACCCCGTTGCTCTGGTCCACCGTGCCCAGCGCCTCCCAGTTGCCCGCCGCCAGCCCCGTCTCCTCCGCGAGCTCGCGGCGGGCGGCCGCCACGGGCGGCTCGCCGTCCTCGCAGCCGCCGGTCGGGATCTCCAGCGACGGCTTGCCGAGCGGGTAACGCCACTGGCCGACCAGGGCGATCTGGCCGGAGTCAGTCAAGGCGACAACGCCCACCGACGGGCGCATCTCGACGACGCCATAGATTCCCGGCTTCCCGTCGGGGCGGATGACCGCATCCTCCCGCACGGTGATCCACGGGTTGGCGTACACGACGCGGCTGCCCACCGTCCGCCACGAGCTGACGGGCACCGGCACGCCGGCCGGATAAGGCCCAGACGATGAGGGAGCCGCCGCTGAACGGGGGGACTGCGACGATGGCGCATCGGAATCGGTCACCCGCGCAGGCTACCGGGACCGGGCGCCTGCGCCGTGCCGCAGGGCGCCTGGCGGCGCATCTTGCTGTTATCAGCACGCGGCGCGGGGGCTCTCGCGGGGACGGCGGCTGAACCGCCGGGGGCCACGGCCGGCCGCCGTCCCCGCGCGGTGACCATCGCCGGCCTGCCCGTCGCCGGGCGGGGGTCCGCCCGGCGAGCGGCCGGGCGGCGAGGCGCGCCCGGGCGCCCTGGCCGCCGAGGTTCGGCCGTTGCGCCCGCGCGGCTGCCTCTCAGCCGGCAAGTATGGTCACCAGCATCCGGTCCGCCCGATCGCCGAATCGGTAGTTCCGGTTGCATCGCAAATACTGCTGCAACTTGCAGCCCGAGACATCAGTCAGCTGACGTATTGCCGGCCGCCGGCCGGCTGAAGCCACCGACCGCAGTGCCGCTGGCCGCGGGCGTGACCTCGGGCCCGGCGGGACCTTCGGTCCCATTGACCCCGCCGGGCCCCTCCGCGGTCACGCTCGTTACCAGGCCCCAGGTGAGCAGGACGGCCAGCCCCTCGCTGGCCGGCCGCCGCCAGCCGCGAACGGCCGCGCGGACGCGCGCGCGGGCCTGTCCCACCGCCGCCGGTCCCGGGGAAAGCCGCGGCCGGCGCGCCCGCGCGCCCGGCGATGCGGTCAACGGGGGAACTGCCATCGGGCTCCTGCCGCCAGGGGTGTAAGGCACTGCT
>JAICUO010000467.1 GCA_025935815.1 Streptosporangiaceae bacterium | reverse complement strand
GAAGTTGGCCTCGTCCTGCAGCAGCGACAGGCCGGCCAGGGCGCCGTCGGCGAGCGCGAGGGCCTGCTCGTTCGGGACGAAGCCATGCCAGTGCAGCCCTCCCCCGGCTGCCACGCCCGCGCCTGCGCCCGCATCCGCGCCCGGACCGGGCACCCCTGCGGCCAGGTCAGCTTGCGCGGCGCGGATATGGGCCTGGGCCTGGGCGTCGGCCGGGCCGACGAGTTCCACCGCGATGCCCTGCGGGGCCAGCAGGCGGGCCAGGTCGCTCATCTCGGCGCTGCCCCGGTCCGGGGAGATGTGGCCGACGTAGATGACGCGGCGCGGCCCGGACGGGGGTGCCGCCGTGCCGGGAACGTAGGTGGTGTTGGGGACGACCGGGTGCGTGCCCGCGAACCGCCCGGTGTAGCCCTTCTCGGCCAGGATGAGGTGCAGGCGGCGCTCGGCCTGCCGTTCGGCGAAGGTCACGCCCCCGGCCGCCGCCGGGCGCAGGAAGCGGGGCAGCCACGCCTTCGTGGTCAGCGCGGCGGCGGTGTCCTCGTGCACGTCCCAGACCGTCGGCGGGCGCTTGGCGCGCGGCGGGAGGACGAGCAGCAGCTCCGGATCGTGCACGAGCAGCAGGTCCGCCGCCGGGGCGTGCTCGGCCAGCGCGGCGCGGGCCGCCCGCAGCGCCCCGAGCCGCCGCTTCCCCACCGCTCGCGGGATGCTGACCGTGGTGAGACCGGCTCCGATGCCCGCGGGCGCGCCCGTCTCCCCCATGGGAGCGATGTAGGTGACCTGGTGACCGGCGTCGAGCAGCGCGCGGATCTGGCGGTAGTAGATCCGCGCGTCGGCCGGGTGATGGACCACCGTGCAGACCAGGACTCGCACCGCAGGCCTCCTCGGGTAAGCAGTTCGCGTGGGCGCTCAGTGAGACAGGGTCACAGCGGGAAGACGGTATCACCGGACAGCTGCTGGCCCCTGGTGTCGAACAGCAGGTGGGCGCGGGCGGCGATGTCATCCAGGTCGTAGTTCGAGTGCGCCTGCAGCAAGATCGTCAGGTCAGCCTCATCAGTCGGGGCCTGCGCGCGGGGGATGTCACGGCCGTCCACCTGCCAGCTGTCCACGTACGGGTCGTGGAAGCTGAGCGCCGCGCCGCGCTGCAGCAGCTTGCGGGCGATCGGGCGGGCGGGCGACTCGCGCTGGTCGGCGATGTCCTTCTTGTAGGTCACGCCCAGCAGCAGGACGCGGGCGCCCTTGAGCGGCTTGGCGTCGGAGTTCAAGATCTCGGCAGCGCGGTCCACAACGTAACCGGGCATCCGGGAGTTGATCTCCTGGGCCAGCTCCACGAACCGGAACGGATACGACAACTCCATCCGGACCTTGTAGGACAGGTAATTCGGGTCGATCGGGATGCAGTGGCCGCCGACCCCGGGGCCGGGATAGAACGCCTGGAACCCGAACGGCTTCGTCGCGGCGCACCTGATCGCGTCCCACAGGTCCACGCCGAGCTCGTGGCAGAAGATCGCCATCTCGTTGACCAGCGCGATGTTCACGTGCCGGTAGGTGTTCTCCAGCAGCTTGGCCATCTCGGCCTCGCGGGCCGTCTTCGCCTTGACCACCGTGTCGCAGACGCGCTCGTAGAACCGCGCGGCGGCGTCGGTGCACGCCGGGGTGATTCCGCCGACGACCTTGGGGGTGTTGCGGATGCCGTAGACGCCGTTGCCCGGATCGATGCGCTCGGGCGAGAACGCCAGGGTGAAGTCGATCCCGGCGGTCAGGCCGGTGACCTTCTCCAGCATCGGGCGCACGATCTCGTCGGTGGTACCCGGGTAGGTCGTGGACTCCAAGACGACCGTCGTCCCGGCGCGCAGCAGCCGCCCGGCGGTCTCGGTGGCCGCCTTCACCGCGGTCAGGTCCGGGCCGTCGGATTCCGACAGCGGGGTCGGCACGCAGATGACGATCACGTCCGGGCCCTGCTCGCCGACGATCGCGTGAGCGCCCGCGACGCTGGTCACGGCGCTGAACCCGCTGTCCAGCATCGCGCGCACGTCCGCGTCGGCTAGGTCGTCAACGTGGCTGCGCCCGGCCATCAGCCCATCGACCGTGGCCTGCTTGACGTCCAGTCCGGTGACGCTCAGCCCGATCCGGACCGCCTCTTGGGCCAGTGGCAGGCCCACGTAGCCCAGCCCGATGATCACGACCTTCACGTCCAGCATCCTTCCGTCCGGTGACCCTCCATGGTAGAGGCCGACACACGGTGACATTGGATGTTACGGGCAGACGAGGGCGTGACTTGCCAGGCGCCAGCTCAAACGGCGCCGAGCCTGGCGTAGGCGTCCCGGTAGCGCCGGGCGTTGTGCTCCCAGGTCCGGTCCCGGGCGACCCACTCACGGGCGGCGTCGCCCAGCTCACGCCGCAGTCGCGGGCTGGCGAGCAGCTGATCGAGGCACTCGGCCAGCGACGCCGGGTCCAGCGGGGTGGCCTGCAGGCCGGTGACCTTGTCCTGGATGATCTCGCCGAGTGCCCTGACCGCGCTGACCACGACGGGCAGCCCGCTGGCCATGGCCTCGACCGGCTTGAGGGGGGTGACGAGCTGGCACACCCGGTCCGGGGTGCGAGGGACCACGAAGACGTCAAGGACGGCGTGGTAGTCCCGGACCCGGGACATGGGCACCCGGCCGGTGAAGATGGCGTCCAAGCCGAGCGCGGCGGCCTGCCGCTCCAGGGCGGCCCGCTCCGGGCCGTCGCCGACGATGAGCGCCCGCACCGGGACGCCCCGGTCACGCAGCAGCTTGACCGCCGCCAGCAGGGTGCCGATGCCCTCGTGGGCGACCAGGCTCGATACCAGGCCGACGACGTGCTCGCCCGGCGCGATGCCGAGCTGTGCGCGCAACGCCGAGCCGTCCGGCAGCGGCCGCAGGAACTCGGCGCTGACCCCGTTGGGGACGATGAGGATCTTGTCCGGGTCCACGCCCCGGTCGATGATCTCATCGCGCATCGCCTCGCCGAGCGTGACCACCAGGTCGGCCGCGCGCATGCAGTGCGCCTCCAGCTCACGGGTGAGCCGGTACCGCTCGGACGACTCTAGGCCGGGGGCCTGGGGATGTGCCGTCGCGGCGTGCCGGGACAGCCAGGTGTCCTCCCAGAAGCCGCGGACCTCATAGACGTACGGGATGCCAAACGCGGCGCGCAGCTCCAGCGCGGTCACCCCGTTGGAGTAGTTGCTGGCCGCGTGCGCGACGGCCGGGCGCAGCTCCCGCACCAGCGCGGCGGCCCGGCACAGCCCCTGCTCGGCGATGCTGTCCATGCGGCCGGGCATGACCAGTGGCAGCAGCCGGTGGTAGGGCACCCCGTCGACGGCGGTGGCGCGGCGGCCGTCGATCTTCCCGGCCGTCACCGGGAACCCGATCCGGGTCACGACGTGCGGGTCCAGCCCGGCGGCGCGCTGGGCGACCGCGATCTCCTGGGTGCGCACGGTGTACCCGGCACTGACCGACGGCAGCGCGTCGGTAACGATATGGAGTACCCGCCCGGGCACGGGGACGTATCCGGCTCCCTGGAGCGGGCGGTTTGTGCCCGGCCCAGGCCGGGGGGGTGACTGGGGGGAGGGACTCCCCCCAATGCCCGAGGGCCTGGGGGATTGGCGGGTATCCCCCACAGGACGCAGCACCTCCAGCTCGGCGCGCAGCGTGCGGCGCAGCCGCGCCGAACGCCAGCCGGACGCCCCGTCCAGGGCGGCGACGGCCTCGGTCAGCCGGCCCTCGCGGTAGGCGAGCCGGGCGGCCAGCCGCGGCGCCGCGCTAGACTCCGCGGGCAGCCGGGCTAGCGCAGAGCGGGCCACCGCGGGCTGGTCAACGGCTAGGCTGAATGCGGCAAGCCGGGCCGGCGACGCCTCCAGGACGGTGAGCGCCGCGCGGCGGTCCCCCGCGCCCCACAGCGCGGCGGCGCGACCGTAGGGCCCCGCGAGCCGCAGCCAGCCACGCAACGGCGCGGGCAGCGCCCGCCAGGCCAGCGTCAACGCGCGCACTGGGTCGTCGGAAACATGCCGGACCGCCACCGAGGCGGCCAGGAGGGCGGCTCGCGGTGTGGCGGTGCGACGCGGCAGTACAGTCACGGCGGCAGATATTAGTAGCGAGACCAGGTGAACGGGAAAACAACCTCAAGGAAGTCGATGCGGCTATCTCCCGGGGGGGCGCCCCCCCGACAGGGTTCCATCACGCACGTGCTTGGGGCCAGGCCTAACTTCGTGAAGGCCGCGCCTGTCATCAAGGCCCTCGCTGACCTGGGCGTTGAGCAGCGGGTCGTCCACACCGGGCAGCACTACGACGAGCGGATGTCGGACATTTTCTTCGTCCAGCTCGGGCTGCCCAAGCCGGACGTGAACCTCGGGGTGGGGTCCGGCAGCCACGCGACGCAGACCGCCGAGGTGATGGTCGGCCTGGAGCGGGAATTTACTGAGGATTCACCGGCCCTGGTGATGCTGTACGGGGACGTGAACTCCACGGTCGCCGCCGCGCTGGCCGCCGCCAAGCTGCACGTGCCGCGGGCGCACGTGGAGGCGGGGCTGCGCAGCTTCGACAACGCGATGCCGGAGGAGATCAACCGGCGGGTCACCGACCAGCTGTGCGACCTGCTGTTCGTCACCTCGCCGGAGGCGCTCGGGCACCTGGCGCGGGAGGGCCGCCCGGCCGACTCGATGCACCTGGTCGGCAATCCCATGATCGACACGCTCGTCGCCAACCTGGACAAGTTCGACGCCGCGGCCGCCGCGGCCGCCTACCGGCTGGACGGCGGCTACGTGGTGGCGACCTTGCACCGCCCCGCGAACGTCGACTCCCCGGAGGTCGCCGCCGAGCTGGTCCAGGCGCTGCACCAGGTCGCCGCCGAGCTGGACGTGATCATCCCGCTGCACCCGCGCGGGCGCGCCACGCTGACGCGAGCCGGCCTGCTCGACTCGCCCCGCGTCCACGTTGTCGACCCGCTCGGCTACATCGAGTTCATGTCGCTGGTGCGCGGCGCCGCCGCGATCGTCACCGATTCGGGCGGGGTGCAGGAAGAGACTACGCTGCTGCGCGTGCCCTGCCTCACGCTGCGGCCGAACACCGAGCGCCCCATCACCATCACCAGCGGCAGCAACCAGCTCGTCACCCGCGCCCAGCTGGCCCCGGCCGTGCTGGCCGCCGTCGCCGCCGGCCCCTACGCTGGCGAGTTGCCCCCGCTGTGGGACGGGCACGCCGGGGAGCGCATCGCCCGGATCACCACCGCCTGGCTGGACGCCGATGCCTGACTTCCACGTCACCTCGGACGCCTTCCGCGCCGCGTCGGCCGGTCCTGCGGCCGCCCCTGCCGGGGGGCACGGGGGGTCGTCCGCCCGGGGGATATCCGACGACGCCGGGGCGGGCGAGCCCGCCGACGGCGCGCCCGCGGTGCCCAGCGAGGCCGCGGGGCTGCTCGCCGAGCGCGAGCGGCTGGCCCGCCAGCTGCGCGACACCCGCATGCAGCTGGCGATGACCCAGCAGCGGCTGACGGCGCTGCAGCAGTCGGCCACCATGGCCCTGGGCAAGACGCTCGTCAACGCCGCCAAGCGGCCCTGGCCGCGGGGCGCGCAGCTGCCCCGCGACCTGTACCGCATGTGGCGCGATCGCGGCGCGCCCGGCAAGTCCGGCGGCGCCACCTTGGCCATCGCCTTGGCAGCCGCCCAGCTCAACGACCTGAAGGGGACCGGCGGGCGGTTCCTGTCCCAGCTCACCCCGCCCGGCGCGGTCAGCCTCAACGACCCCGCGCTGCTGGCCTCCGGGATTATCACCGCCGGAGCCGAGCCTGCGCGGCTGGTGATCACGGGCGCGCTGACCCCGCTGGGCTGTGCGACGCTCGCCCCCGACGCGATCGTCCACCCGCTGCTGCCGCACGACGCGGACATCGTCATCGAGGCCACCGGCGCCGACCTAGTCCTCATTGAGGCCGCCGCACTGTTGCCCGGATCCCCGTGGGCGTACGCCACCGACCCGGCGGGCGCCGACCGGGGACGGCGGCTGGCCCGGATGATCGTGATGGCACGGTCGCTCGGCAAGCCGGTCGCGCTCATCCGCAACGTGCCGCCGGCGCTGCTGCCCGGGCTCGGCTGGGTCGCGGCCTCCTGCGACGTCGTCACTGACGGCGGGCTGGGCGTGCAGCTGGCCCGGTTCAACCCGGTCGGGGTCTCCGCCACCCGGCCCGCCCACCCGGTGTACGCCGGCGAGCGCGACCCCCGGGAATCGCCGTCGGTGCGCGCGCTGCTGGACGGCCTCAGCGCTGACCCGTCCGCCGGGCTCACGGTGACCGGCGCGCGGTCATGGCGAGGGCTGCCCGAGCTCTACCGCT
>JAICUO010000919.1 GCA_025935815.1 Streptosporangiaceae bacterium | reverse complement strand
GCGCGCCCCAGTCCTAGGAGGAACAGCGCGGTGACCTTCGATGAGTTCGTCAACGCCGAGTTGGACGGACTCATCAGCTTTGCCGCCGCGCTGGCGGGCGACCGGTACCTGGCCGAGGACATCTTGTCCGACGCGCTCGTGAAGGTCGCGCTCCAGTGGCGGCGGATCTCGGCGGCGGACAACCCTACCGCCTACGTCCGGCGCATGGTGGTAACGACCTACCTCGCCGATCGCCGCAAGGCACGGCGGCGCCGGACCGAGCCGACCAGCGACCTGTCCGTGCTTGACTACCCGACTGCGGACCAGACCGACGCGATCCTAGCCCGGCAGGAGGTGGCGGGCCTGCTCGCCCGGCTGCCCCCGCAACAGAAGGCCGTGATCGTGTTGCGCTACCTACTCGATGAGCCCGATGACGAGATAGCGCGTGCTCTTGGCTGTACGCCGGCCACGGTGCGCTCGCACCTGTCCCTCGCCCGTGCCGCATTGCGGCTGGCCGCAGCGGCATCGGTTTCGGCTTCGGGACGGGCAGGCTCCAAATGAGGACGATGGAACTTGAAGAGCTTACGGCCGCGCTCGCCGGGCCTACTAAGCCTGATCGAGAGGCGGTCCTGGCATCGTTTCGTCGCAAGCATCGCAGGAAGAAGGTGAAGCGGCGCCTTTGGTGGCTCGGCGGCCTCGCCGCCTGCGCCGTCGTCGCCCTCACGTTCGTCAGCACTGGGCAGACCCGGCCCCGCACTTCGGTGACGGTCTCGCCCGCGGGTTGCGGGCCGGCCCCGCTGGCGCAGTCCCTGGCGCGAGCACGGCAGGCCGGTGCCTCCATCCTCATCGCTTACGGATCGCCAACCGGCACGACCGCCGGCTCCGGCTACCAGGGAGTCGTCCTGCGGTCGGTGCAGATGCTCAGCGGCCCGGCTATCGCTTCCGGCACGACCGCGTGGGCCGACGCCACGGCGACCGGCGCGGGAGCGGGGCCGACGGCCGCCAGGATGCCGAGTGGCCAGATGCTGGCCATCGCGTGGCCCGCGGCAGTGGTCGGGTCCCAGGTTGGTCCCATCGTGCGCACGGCCCGTGTCCGGGGCGGCAACGTGCTGCTCACCAGGTCGGGATGCCAGGATGTGGCGACCCTGGCCGCTGCGCCCAACGGGAATCCGGGGCCGGCGGCGAGCACCGGCGGCGCACCCGCTCCGGACGGGCTGTACGCCCTCCCACTGCGATCAGTTGAACAGGCGGCGACCAGCCCGCTCGCGGAAGGCCCCGGGGACACGACCAAGCCGGCGCCGACGACGCCGGCCACCCTCCCAAGCCCCGGCGACGGCAGCGCGACCGCCGGGAACAGCCGAAACAACGGGAATGGCGATAACGCCGGGAACGGCGACAACGCCGGGGCCGCGGGGAACGGCGACAACGCCGCGAACAGCGGGAACACCGGCAACGGGAACGCGAACGGGAACGGGAACGGGAAGACGACCGGCAAGGCAAGGGGCAAGGGCAACGGTAATGGCTGAGGCCGGGCGGCCCATGATCGACGTCTCGAAGCCTAACAACGCGCGCGTGTACAGCTACCTGCTGGGCGGGAAGGACAACTTCGCCGTCGACCGGGAGGCCGTCGAGCGGATACTGATCCGCGATCCGGGGCTGAAGCGGCGCGCGCGGCTCAACCGGGCGTTCGTGACCGGTGCCACCAAGCGCGCGATCCGGGCTGGGATCGACCAGTTCATTGACCTTGGATCCGGCCTGCCGGTTCATCCGTGGGCCCATGAGGTGATCCGCCTGGGCAGCCCGCTCGCGCGCGTTGCCTACGTGGACAGTGACCCGGTCGTGTTCTCGCACACCAACGCCTGCGCGGCCGTGGAGGAGGGAATCGTGGCGGCCCTGGCCGATATCCGGGACCTGGACGCCGTCCTCGCCGAGCCCGCGGTCCACTCAGCCATTGACCTTTCCCAGCCAGCCTGCGTCATCTTGGCGGCCGTGTGCCATCTCCTGCCGCCGGCGGAGGTCGCCGAGGTCGCCGCCGGGTACATGCGGGTCATGCCCGCGGGATCGTGGCTCGTCTTCTCCACCGAGCACATAACTGACCTTGCCCTGCGTGCCCAGCTCGCCAAGCTGTACGGCGTGGATCGCTTCTACGACCACTGCCAGGAGATTGTCGCCTCGTTGTTCGCCGATCTCGACCTCGTGGCGCCGGGGATCAGCGAGGCACGGCGGTGGCTTTCGGGGCTGGGCGGCGTACCCGCGGAGCCCGGCCAGCCGGGCTACATGCTTTGCGCAGCGGGGGTAAAGCCCTTGGCCAGTTAACTGGCCAATGGGGGCCGGCGGCCGGGCGGTGAGGGGCTGGCCGCCGGTCACAAGGGGAGCGTGGGGGCGGGGCGGGGGGGGGGCGGGGGGCCGGG
>JAICUO010000171.1 GCA_025935815.1 Streptosporangiaceae bacterium | reverse complement strand
GGCCCAGTCCGACGCGCTGCAGGCGCAGGTCAGGCGGTTCCAGGACGCCGCGGGCCGGCCGCAGAACAGGCGTGGTGAGGCCGACATCGCGATCGCCTCCGGGCACGGCGGGGAGCCGGGCCTGCCCGGGACCTTCGCCGACTATGCGCTGAAGCCGCGGGAGTATGAGCTTGCCGTGGCGCAGACCGTGCTGCGGGTGCACACCCGGGTAGCTGACCTGTTCAACGACCCGATGAACCAGGTGCAGCAGCAGCTGCGGCTGACCGTGGAGGCGCTACGGGAACGGCAAGAGCACGAGATGGTCAACAACAGCGAGTTCGGCCTGCTGCACAACGCGGCCTACTCCCAGCGGATCCAGACCCATTCGGGCCCGCCCACCCCGGACGACCTGGATGAGCTGCTGTCCCGGCGGCGCAGCACGAAACTGATCTTCGCTCACCCCACGGCGATCGCGGCCTTCGGCCGCGAATGCTCCAGGCGCGGCATCTACCCGCATAGCACCGAGATCCACGGCAGCAGCATCCCCGCCTGGCGCGACGTGCCGATCTTCCCGTGCAACAAGATCCCGGTCACCAGCGGGCGGACCACCTCCATCATCGCGATGCGGACCGGCGAGGATGACCAGGGTGTGGTCGGGCTGCGCCAGACCGGCATCCCTGATGAGATCGAGCCGGGCCTCAACGTCCGCTTCATGGGCATCAGCGACAAAGCCGTCATGTCCTACCTGGTCAGCACCTACTACTCCGCCGCCGTCCTGGTCCCCGACGCGCTTGGCATCCTGGAGAACGTCGAGGTCTCCCGGCCATTCAGCTGACCCGGCATGCCTGGTCACCGCCTGGTGCCCACGTTGCCTGGCGTGGCCTGATCATTTCCGTGAGGAGCTTCCCGATGTCCGCGATACTGGCACGGATTGACGCGGCGGTCCTCGGCGATCGCCATGCCCGGCTCATCGATTTCCTGACCGCCCGGATCGGCCCGCAGGGGGCGGTACAGGACCGGTGCGCCAGCCGGGTCGCCGAGTCGGCGCTGTTCTTGCGCCTGCTCCAGGGCGAGCACGCGGAACCGGGGGTCCAGGACGGGCTGATCACATATCTGCGCGGTGCCGAGCCCGGCGATGAGGGCAGCCAGATTCTCCGCGACGCCGCGCTCGGGCACCCGGACCTGCGCCGGGCCGGGGCCTTCTGCGAAAGGTTCGAGCACGGTACCGGCGAGCGCAAGCAGCTCATGCTGCGGACGGCCTTCGCCCTCTTCGACCTGCTGCCGTTCGAGGATCTGCCGCCGATCCGGTACCAGGGGCAGGCCGTCTGGACTGAGGTGTCGCTGTGCGCGTGCTCGATCTTGCACGGTCACGCCCACGGGCGGCGCGACGAGGCCGACCAGGCTTTCCTGACCGGCCACCTGGCCAGCGCCGGACCGGCCAGGGTCTGGCAGGGCAACGTCCTGGCGCACCTGATAGCGCTGCACGCCCTGCGCACCTTCGAGCCCGGCGGCCTCCTGACGGTGAACGGGATCGAGGCAGTGGCCGCTACCCGTCGTTGCGATGGCGGCGTCCCGTTCGTCACGTCGCAGGACGTCTTCAACACGGCGCTGGCAGGGATCGCCGTGGCCGACGGTGACGGCCCGCCGCAGCTCATCGCCCGGATGGCCGACTGGATCGCCGCCCAGCAGCTTCCCGACGGCGGATGGGGCTATAGCACCGATACCTCCCAGACCGATACCGACGACGCGGCCCGGTGCATACAGTTCCTCCACCTGGTAAGCCCAGGGCGTTACCGGCAGGCCGTCGAGAACGGGTATGCCTACCTGGCCGGGATGGCCGACCAGGGCGGCGGCTTCCCCACCTCTGTGCGCGGGCACCCGCCCGAGGTCGACGTGTCCGCTGCGGCGATCATCGCGCTCAGCTCCGACCTGAGCCGGCACGCCGGCCTCATCGGATCCTCGGTCCGCTATCTGGCCGGGCACAGCCAGGATCACGGCTCGTACCCGCGCGGCTGGACCGCGAGCGAGGCCAGCGTGATCCGCCTTGTCCTGGACGCGCTGGCCCTGGCACCCGATCCAGATCCGGCCGTCAGGCGCGCGATGCGCAACAGCGTCCATCGCCTGTGCCTGGATCAGAACGGGGACGGCGGCTGGGGGCATACCTGGGGCGAGCCGAGTGATGTCTTGTCCACGGCGCAGGCCGTCCCGGCGCTCATCGGACGCGCGCCCGGACCGCTCACCGACCGGGCGGTCCGCTGGCTGCTGGCTCAGCAGCACGACGATGGAGGGTTCACCTCGATACCCGACCAGGTCGGGCCGCGCCCGCTGCCGTACGACTTCCCGGTCCTGGCCAGCATCCACGCCCTGAACGCGCTCAACGCCGCCCAGGAGAGCGCGCCTGCCCAGCGCGCTGGCCAGGCACACGCCCCGGCCGTGACGGCCCGGGCTTCCGCATCGCCCGAATACGGCGGAACCGGCGGGACAGGCCGGCAGCTGCCCGATTTCTACTGTCCCTTCCCGTCCGCCGCGCATCCGCTGGGCGCGCAGGCGGATGCGCGTTCAGTGGATTTCCTGTACCGGCATGGGCTGTGCGCGGGTGATGCCGAACGTGACCGGCTCGCGCGGGCCGGGTGCGGGGACATGGTCGCCCGGACGTGCCCCGCCGCCCGCCCGGACCTGCTGCAGGTCACGTCCGACTACAACATCTGGGCGTTCGCGTTCGATGACGAGTACTGCGACGAGGGCCAGCTCCGGGAGCACCCCGGCGAGCTAGCCGATGCCGTCGCGCGCATACAGCGCTGCGCCGACGTCCCCGAGCACACCGTGTACCCCGGCGATCGGTACGGCGCCAGCCTCCGTGAGCTGCGATCGCGGTTCGCGCAGTGCGCGACGCCGCTGGAGGCGGACCGTTTCGCCGACCTCATGCGCGGCTACTTCGCCGCCGAGGTGCGCAAGGCCGGGTTCGTCGCCCGCGGCCAGCGGCCCGGGCTGGACGACTACACCCTCTACCGCCTCTACGGCGGCGGAGCCATGGTCTACACCGAGCTGATCGCGGTGTGCAACGGCTGCCCCGCGCCTCCGCGCCTGCTCGCCGACAGGCGGGTACGGGCGATCATCGAGGTGGCCGCCACCTTGACCGTCTGGGGGACCGACGTCTTCTCCTTCGGGAAGGAGACCGAGCGGACCGGGGATGGCTTCAACCTCATTGACGCGGTCTGCCAGGAGACCGGCTCCGGGGTGGACGAGGCCTACGAGCGGGCGATGATCATGTGGGACCGGATGATGACGCTGTTCCTGCGGCTCCGCGACCGGCTCATGGCCGAGCTGCCGCAGCTCGGGGGCTATGTGGCCGGCCTTGGGGAGTACATCCGCGGTGTGCTGGACTGGTGCCGTACTACCGACCGCTACGTCTACCTCGACGGCCGCGGCGGCCCCCGGGCGTTCACCCCGGGCGGATGGCGCGCCACCCCTCGCGACAGCTCCACCGACCCGCTGCCGATCCCGTCGGTCTCCTGGTGGTGGCGATACGACCCGGCCGTCGCCGCGGGCCCGGCCCAGCAACGCCACCACCCAGGCCATCTCACCGGCCTGGGCACCTCGGCCGCGCGCAGCCTGCTCCACGACCGCGGGCAACAACAGCACCTGGCGGGCTGACCGACGAGCTACCGCGCGGGTTGAGCGGGCTGCTGGACCCGCCTCCGGGGGCCAATCCGAGCTGTGCCCGCAGCTCAAATCAGGCGCTGCCCAAGGACAGGTTCGTGCACGGGCGCCGGGTGCCCATACGCCCGCCGCCGGAGGCCTGGCTGGTCTCCGGGGATGCTGACGAGCTACCCCAAGTCCGGCGCCCATCCGGCCCGCCTACACGCTCGAGGTGCGGCCGACTGGCGGGTAGGGACCCGTTGGCGGCAGCGCCGCGGTCCCCGCAGGAGCGGGAACGCTGCCAGGCCACGTTCACCGACCCATGTCAACGGCGCGTGAATTTCGGATCCGGGATCTGCCCCAATTTCGGTTACGCCATGAGGCGCTGTTGTCCGTGGAGGTGAGAGACCTTCACCTGTGGCCTATCGCAGGAGGTCGCGCTTTACGTCCTTTGCCTGGGACACCGGCTCGAACCTGGCGGATCTGGCCGGGCGCAGCGCGCACAGCTGCCCGTGCGGGCGGCGGGAACCTCTGGGAGGGCGGCAGCGGTTTCGAGGAGGGAAGGAGGCTGACAATGGACCTCTTCATCTTCGTGCACGACCCGGCGGCGCTGTTCGTGGCGTTCTGCCGGGTCACGGGTAACCAGGGCGCGAACACCCCGGGCGTGGACGGGATTACCTCCGACTACTGGAAGTCGGCGACGGGGATACGGCCCGGGACCACGACGAATGATAAGTGGCGGATCGCGGAACTGGCACGGTAGCCCGCCAACCGCCGAGCGCTGCAAACCCGGCCTCACCAGGAAAGACGCTGGCATCGCAGCATTATCAAATACCCTTAGGGACATTGCCTCTTGACAAGCTCAGGTCCTTGCGGTTAACCTGCCCCCAAAAGGGAGTTTTAAACGGGGAGTAATCCAAGGTACCAACGGGTACGGCAGAATCCGCTACGCCTGTATGACAATTACGGCACAATATCTCTGCGAGGGCGGCTATCATCTCCACTGCGAATGGTCTCCAATCCCTCATCAATGGCAACAATCCTGCTGGTTGTCGAAGAGCAGGAAGCCGACGATGAGCCAATGGGCCGCACCACGCGGGATGGCGCCGACGTCGCAGGAGTAGCCCCATGGTGCGGCTCGTCCGGTCATCCGGCTGGGGAGCGCCCGTGAGAAGGACCGGAGGTGCCCATGAGATTCGTCCAGTTGCCGGTCGTCGCCCTTATCGCGGCCGGCGTGCTGGCTGCGGCGGCGGCCCCTCGCCCGCCCGGCCCGGTGGTGATCACCGGCCATGGCCACGGCGTGACCCTGGGCCGCCCCGCCGACCCGGTGCCGCCCGATACGCCCTCGGTGTCCGGGCCGGACTTCTCCACGACCACCCAGCCCTTCTGGGCGGGCTGGGCGGATGTCGCCCACGCCGATGTCCAGCTGCGCTTCGTTACCGCGAATTTCGTCGTCCCGGCCGTCAGTTGCCCCGGCGCTGGCTTCGATGCCTCCTTCTGGGTGGGCTTGGACGGTGACCAGGAAGGCAGCACAGTCGAGCAAGTGGGAGTCGATGCCCTCTGCAACATCCGGACACCCTCTGGCTGGGCGCCGTCATACACCTCGTGGTGGGAGATGTACCACCCCGGCTCAGGCGGCGGCCCGCACCCCGCCGGCACCGTCTCGCCCGGCGACCAGATCGCGGCCGCGGTTTACTACAACAACAACACGGGCCAGTACAACCTGACCCTCAACGACGGCAGCCGCACCGGTCCGGACATCAACACCTTTCAGTCCTGCGCCGCCGGCTGGACCTGCCACAACAAGACCGCCGAGGTCATCGCCGAGGATCCGGGCGGCGGCCCGCACAACAGCGTCTACCTGGCCCATTTCAGGCCGGTGAGCTTCACCTCGATCGGAGTGACCAGCCGCGACGGCACCCACGGCACGCTGGAAGGCAACAACCTGTGGTCCTCCAACAAGCTGATCATGGCCTATCAGGGACAGGCGATGGCCACGCCCTCAGCCCGGGAGAGCGGGTCTACCGCATTCACCGCCACCTGGGACGGCAGCGGCTGACCGGCTGCGCCGGCTGCCATTTACCCGCGGCCGGGGAAACCGCGTAGAGCCGACGACTCCCTTCAGCGTGAGACCGTCACCGCCACCGACCGCACCGCAGGTCGGCTGGATGCTGGCAACCGGGGGCATCGTCTCGGATCCCTCCCCGCGACGGGCCGGGTGAGCGCCTCGCGCGGCCAGTGCTCGGTTGAGCGGCCAGCCGTGCCAGCTCGGCCTGCAGCTTCCCGCCGGCCCTCGGCGAACCGGGCGACCACTTCGAGGCGGTGGCGAACACGGGGTCCGCGTCGCGTTCCGGCGATTGCGCCGACGGGCGCCCCGGTCATTCACGGCATGGTTGACGGCCCGGTCTGGTTGCTGCCATTCTCCCCGCATGGGCTTGGGGGAACGCGTTCGCTACCAGACCTCCTTTACGGACTCGGCCCGCTGGGATGGGCTCGTGTTCCGTCCTGGCGACATCGTGATCAGCACCCCGGCGAAGTGCGGCACCACCTGGCTGCAGATGATCTGCGCCCTGGAGATCTTCAAGAGCGTGACATTCGAACGGCCGCTCGACCAGATCTCGCCGTGGCTGGACGTCCTGCTGCGCCCGCTCACCGCAGTGCTGGCCGACCTCGAGGCACAGGCGCACCGGCGATTCATCAAGACCCATACGCCCCTGGACGGGCTGCCCTTCGACGACCGGGTCACCTACCTGTGCGCAAGCCGGGACCCCCGGGACGTGGCCGTGTCCCTGGACAGCCATGCCGGCAACACCAACCGGGCCGTGTCCCTCGCACTGCGGGAGGATGCCGTGGGCGCCGTGGTCCTTGACGAGCTGCTAGCCGCCGCTCCGCCCCCGCCGGGCGGGACCGCGCGCGAGCGCTTCTGGTCCTGGGTCAATCCGGCCGCGCCCGGGAAGGCCGTGTCCGACCTGGAGATCATGCTTCACCACCTGGACACGTTCTGGCAGGTCCGCGACCAGCTGAACGTCGTGCTGCTGCGCTACGAGGACCTCCTTGATGACCTCGAAGGGCAGATGCGCTACATAGCCGCCCGCCTCGGGATCGCCATCACCGAGTCAGCCTGGCCGGACCTGGTCCAGGCCGCCACGTTCGCGGTCATGAAGGGCCGGGCCGGCGAGCTCGCGCCCGAAGCCAGCCACGACGGCTTCTATCACGACCACAGCCAGTTCTTCCACAGCGGATCAACAGGCCAGTGGCGGCAGCTCCTCAGCGACGAGGAGCTTCCCCGCTACGCCGCCCGAGTCGCCGAATGCGCGCCCGCCGACCTTGCCGCCTGGATCCACCGGCCCGCGCTGCCGACGGCAGGCAACCTCTAAGCCCGCAAGGCCCCGCCGCCGAGGACTGGGCAGCAGGCCAGCCCTCCTCCGCTACGACCAAGCGATGCGATCTCGGCCCGGTAGGCACGCGGTGCCCGGTATGCAGCGTGCCGGGTCCGGTCTCGGGTGTCATCTCCGTCACGAGCTCACCTCCTACATGCAGCTACATCGGCCGGACGCCGTGCTCGTGGTTCCAGCCTAGGGGAACGGCTTGGGCGGCCTGTCGTTGCTGGGGCAGGTCGTTATGCCGAACTCTATGAAGAAGTAGCCATAGGTATGCTGCAGGGTATACCTGCCAGGCGTCAGGCAGAATCCTACGTTTATATTCTTGGCGTAGACCCACATGACCGAGTTCGAATTGTCATTGAGTGAGCCTGGGTTGGGATTGGAGGCGTCCGCCTGCGCGAAGCTGTACCACTGTCCGTTCCACACGTCCGTGGCGAGTACGGCAGGACCGTCCCAGGCGGGGTAGTTACCGGTAAAGTCATTGTTCGGGAAGAGGCACACGCTCGGCCTCGGGCACGTGAAGTCCGGCTGGACGGTGGGGATCGTGGTTACGGACCGCGTGGCCATGGTGACGTGCGGGGTGCCGGCGGTTGCGGCCAGCGCGGGTACCGCGGTGGCACCCGATGCGAGGAGCGCCGCACCTGCCATGAGCACAGCGGCCATGCGACCTGTCAAGAGACGTTTCATTGCATGATTTCCTTTCTGCGGACCGCCTTTTTCAGCGGTTAGCTTGATTCCGAGGGCAGGGCCGGGACTGCCGCGCGTAACAGGCATCCTTCTTGGCGCATCCGGCCCACCGACGGCCTGGGTAAAGGCCATGCGGATCTGTTCATAATCGTTTCCTTCCCTGGATGCCTTTCCATTTCCCAGCGCGGGCCAGACGAAAAGGCTCGTGTCGGGCCTGCGCTGGGATCGGCGGGTATTTGCCCGCGCCTTCGACCCTGCCAGCGCAAGGACGGGGATGCCAGGCGGACTTGGTGGCAGGATGACTGGCAGTCCCGGTTCCGCTAGTACGACAACAGCGCGTGGCGATCTGTTGCTGGCGATGCCGCGGGGGCATCCGGGGCCACGGTGACGTCGCGGGACGGCCGCTCGGGTCATGATCATCGCGAGTGCCGTGAGTTATGCCGCGATACGCGGCATAACTAACGGCACTCGCGGCGGGCCGGGGCTATGGGGGCTGTCGGCCGGCGAGTGAATCGGATATTCAGCGCATTTTGGACGCTGTCATGACTCGGGACGCCGTTGTCGTACTAGTGCCGTTAGGGCCGGACGCCGCGGGCAGTCACGCGGGCGAGGACCCGGGTGCCGGTGTCAGCACCACGCAGCGGTCGCGTTCCAGCCAATCGGCCATTTCGGTATCCGAGGGCCGGTCCTCCCGCCTTCGTTCCATTTCCTGAACGCTTCTTCGATGCTGGCCTGCCGATGGTCGCGTGCCGAGGGCCAGGACGATCCATCCCGCCCGCCTGGCCGCGGGCGCGGCCGGACGCTCACGGGCTGCTGTCGGGGGATCCGCAAGGTCTCGCCTTGCGAGCGCTGGAGCAGCTGGCGAACCTCGCAGCGGGTAAACAAGCCGACCTCAGCGAGAGAAGCTCCGGGGATCCGGCAGATCCCCACCTGGTCCCGGGTGGCCGGGGCGGCGGCGGGCTGCGGTGCGGGGTAGCTGAGGATGACGGTGGACCTGATGCCCGAGTCGATGTAGTGGGCGGGATGAACCCGCGTGCCCTGGTGGCCAAGCCCTGCTTAAGCGCCTGCGGGTCGACTTTCATGACGCAGGAAGTCAGGCCGAGGCCGACCACCAGGCCGATCCCCACGGCCAGGCCCGATAACACGGGCCTGGCGAGTGCGTCTTCACAGCTGCCGGCCGAGATAGGGCCGGTCATGTGGGGTCATACCGGCCACCTAGGCGAAGGCACCCTTGTTCTCGGCTAGCCACTGGTCAAAGGTCCGGGGCGGCCTGCCAAGCACGTTCTCGACTGTGCTGGTCACCGTGGACAGCCGGCCCGCACGAGTGAGGCGCTGCTGCCCCAGGAACGAATCGACGAGCCAGCCAGGCAGGCCGAAGGACGCTAGCTCAACCTGCAACGTTCGCTCGTCAACCCGCTGGTGCGCTACCGGGTGCCCCAGCTCCCGCTCCAGCGCCGCTGCCACGTCGTCGGTGGTCAGCGCCACCGGACCGGTTATCTCGACCACCTGGCCGACGTGCCTTGAGCCGTCGAGCAGGACAGCCGTGGCGACGCCGGCTACGTCTGCGTGGTCGACCCACGCGAGGCCGCCGTCGCCTGCCGCCGAGGGCAGGACGCCCGCTTGGATCATCTTCGCCATGAAGAGGAAGGAACTGTAGAAGCCAGCCGGGCGGAGAAGAGTGGCCGGGATGCCCGAGGCGGTGATCTTTGCCTCGATGTCCTGGTGAAACTTGAAGATCGGCACCGATGGATCAGTGCCAATGACGCCGAGCGCGACGAGGCGGGGCAGCCCCGTTCCCGCGGCGGCCTCGATGAAGTTGGCCTCCTGCCTGGTCATCTCGGGAGACGGGGCGGTCGCGAGGTAGGCGGCGTCCACGCCCTTCAGCGCGGCCGGCAACGTCGCGGGATCTTCGAGGTCCCCGCGCACGTACTCGATGTCCGTCCCGAGCCTTGCCGCAGCCGCGCCGGGATCGCGGACCAGGGCACGGACCCGGTGACCGCGGTCCAGGAGGTTCCGGGCGACGATGGAGCCAACTTGGCCAGTAACGCCGGTCAGCAGGAAAGTCATTGAATTCAGCTCCTTGGGGCAATGTGGGTATTGGCTGACCCGGGAGTCAGCGGATTGGCTAGTCGCAGCGGGGCGGTCCCCTGGGGTCAGGCGATCCAGGCGCCGGCGGCGGCGGACGCGAAGTCTTCGAACGCGGTGGCGGGTCGGCCGGTCACGTCAGGGACATCGCTGGTGATGGCGCTCATCCCGCCGGAAGTGACGGCGTGCGCGTATGCCTGGCTGATGTAATCGGCGGCCGCGGCTGGGAGACCGGCGTCCAGCAGGGCGAGCCGTAGTACATCCGGGCCCGGGTCGGCGTATGGCACGTTCCTGCCCGCGGCAGCCGAGATGTGTGCCGCGGCCTGGCTGAGCGTGAGCGCTTCCGGGCCGGTCAGGGTGTATTCCTTACCTGTGTGGCCGTCTTCGGCAAGGGCGGCTGCCGCTACGCCTGCGATGTCCCCGGCCGACACGTAGCTGACGGGGTGCTCGCCGAACGGCATGACGAGCTTGCCCTGCTCCCGGATCGTGCGTGCCGCGGCTGACCAGTGATTCTCCGAGAAGTTCTGCATGAAGGCGGCGGGCCGCAAGATCGTGTTCGCCAGCCCAGCCCCGGTAACCGCAAGCTCCACCTGGCGTAGCGGGCCGTCGAAGGGGGCCTGATCGACGCCGAACGACGACAGCAGCACGACCTTGGACACGCCGAAGCTGGCCGCGCTGTGCAGGAACTTCCCGACCTGTGCGATGGGATCGGCGGTGCCGTCCGCCGGACCGGGACTTACCAGGTAGACGGCGTCCGCGCCCGCCAGAGCCGGCGCGTATGTGCTCTCGTCGAACCAGTCGAAGTGCACTGGCTGGACTCCGTCGCGCGCCGGGGTGGGGGTACGGCTGGCGGCCCGGACGGTGATTCCGCGCTGGCGGAGTGCAGGCGTCAGGCGGCGGCCGGTCTTCCCGTCGCGCCAGTAACCAGAACGGTGGTGGCCATATGAATTCTCCGGTGATCGAACTTACTGGACCCTTCGACGCTATGGGTCAATATTGAGACTGTCCATGACAGTTCAACGCTGAATTATGTCTGGTCGTCTCACTATGTATCGTTACTGATATGACTGCTCAGGCCATCAGCGCACCGGCCAGTAGCGCCCGCTCGGGGGACGTGGTCGCTGACATCGTGGCGGACGTGGTGGCGGCCACGCGCCGGGGAACTGTGCTCTACTGCCGGTCCCGCCTGCACGCCCCGTGGGGCATCCGCATGCCGGCCGGAGCTCTGGCCAGTGTCCACGTCGTCACCGCCGGGGCCTGCTGGCTGATGCCGGACATAGGCGAGCCCCTGCACCTCGCAAGGGGCGACGTGATCCTCGTCCCGTCCGGGCTCGGGCATTCCATCGCCGACATCCCCGGTCGGCCGGCACGGCCGCTCGCGGAGCTGATTGGCGGTCCCGTTGGCGTGGGGCCCGTAGAGCTGGTGATAGACGGGAGCGGCCCGCCGACGGGCCTGCTCTGTGGTGGCTACCTGCTCGCGCCCGGGCCGCTGCACCCGCTGACCGCGATGCTGCCGCCGATCGTGCACATCGGCGCCGGGCAGGCGCGAGGCACCGGCCTGACGGCGGCGGTTGACCTGCTGGCGGCCGAAGCCCAGGGGACCGATCCGGGGGCGTCCGCGGTGGTCGCTCCCCTGATCGACCTTCTCTTCGTCTACCTGCTGCGCTCTTGGCTGGCCGGGCAGGCCCGGGCCGACGTCGGCTGGGCCGCGGCGCTCTACGACCCGGCGGTCGGCGGGGCGCTTAGCCTGATCCACGCCGATCCCGCCAGGCCCTGGACCGTGGCAACGCTGGCCCAGGCCATGGGGGTGCCGCGTGCGACATTCAGCCGCCGCTTCACCAAGCTGACCGGCCAGCCGCCGATGACCTACGTCACGACATGGCGGATGACCGTCGCGGCCCGCCTCTTGCGCGAAGGCCAGGCACCACTGCGGGAAGTGGCGCCGCGGGTCGGGTACGATTCCGAATTCGCCTTCGCGCGGACGTTCAAGCGCGTCATCGGCAATCCCCCGGGCCATTACCGGGCAACGGTCTCCGAAGCCGGAATACCCGCACAGAAGTGACGAGGGCCCGGAAGGCCGACTGGGGGCGCCACGGCCGCGGACAGGGACCGGGGAATCCCCTTCCGCGATAGCGCACCACCGGAGATGAGCCGGTTCCGCATTCGCGTCGATGATGACCTATGAGGGTGTCACGGTCCGGCGACGAATGACTGGAGGAGTACGTGCAACCAACGGGGTGGCACATCCTGGCCACCGGACGCGGACCGGAATCGCTGCTGGCCATTGACTTCGACGTGACTCAGGCCCGTGGGTCCGCCGGGTTCGGTGATCTCGCGAGCCTCCTGCCGGATCGCTACACAGTGCTGGGCGTGGACCCGCTCGCGTGGCCGCCGGACGGGCCGCGGGTCGATCGGGTGGCCGCCTGGCTCGAGCGCGTCGAACGCCTGCCGGCGGGCACCGTTGGAATCCTTGCCTACTGCGCCGGCGGATCCCTGGCCTGCACGGCCGCGCGTCATCTTGCCGAGAGCGGTCGGAGCCGACCGGCAGTTGTGCTGTTCGATCCCACCCGGGTGGGATCGAACACCCTGACCCACCAATTCGGGCTCGCCGTGGACAACCTTGCCGCCAACCTCACCAAGGACGAGAGAGAAGGGGCGATGGCCGGGGCGGCCGGGGACGCGGCAACCACCCTCGACGACCTGGCACGCGCGCTCTCCGAGCGTTACGGCAATCTGGTCGCGCGGGCCTGTGACCGTATGGGAATCAAAAGCGCATTCGCACAGGAGTTGTCGGACCGCGTACGCCGGTACCTAAGTTACCTCGCACTCGCGGGCGCCGTCGAGCTCGATATCACCGGCCTTCGCGCGCATGTCCTGCGGTCTTCCGGCGACCCGGGCGAACTTGCCACGGCGGGTACGGAGGCCAGATTCCCCGTGGCACAGGAGAAACTGCTCAGGCAGCAGGGGGTGGCGGACACGATCACCCGGCTGCTGACCGTCGAGTCTCCAGTTTGACAGTGGTCACCGGCCGGCAAGCCGCTCCGGAGCCTCAATCGCCGCCTTCAGCGAGGACCGGACGGCAACCGCGTCGCGGTCCGTGCAGACCCTGTCGTACGCGAGACCGAGGTGTGTCACCGGTTCAACGACGAGCGCATGGTCGGCGGCCCGCCGCCGGCAGCTGGGCCGCAGCCAGGCGGTCAAGGACGTGGAGGTCCTCGTGCTGCGGCACGAGGTCGCGATCTTGCGGCGGCAGGTCGCGCCGGAGCGTGACCCCGGGCACTCTGTGCTGGCCCGTGGCTGCCGCGGCACGCAAGGAG
>JAICUO010000871.1 GCA_025935815.1 Streptosporangiaceae bacterium | reverse complement strand
GGCCTCGAAGCGGCGCTTGCCCGGGGAGCCGATGACCTGGCGGAGCGCCTCGGGGGACAGGGAGCGCCCGTGACGCGCCGCCGCCGCCAGCAGCTCGTCGGCGGCCACCCAGCCCGCGTCGTCAAGGGCCAGGCCGATGGCGGCGGGGTTGTGCCGCAGCACGTAGGCCAGGAACTTGCTGGCCGCCGTGACCTCGGCCGCGCTCAGGGGCCCGGTCACGACGCGGCCTCGGCCCCGGCGAAGTGCGCGGCGAAGCCGGCCACGGCATCCTCCCGCTGCGCGCGCCAGGCTGCCCAGTACCGGACGGGAGGCAGCCCGCGAACCGGGATCGCGGTCATGCCGTCGGGGGCGGGGACGCAGCCGTTGACCACGGTGGCGCCCAGGCCGAGGGCCGCCAGGTGGACCAGGAGGTCCCAGCCGTCGGCTTCGGCGGCCGGCTGCCAGGGGATGCCCGCCTCCAGCAGCGCCCGCTCCAGGGCCCGCCGGTGCGGCCGGCCGGCGGGCGGGACCACGAGGTCCAGCCCGGCCAGGTCGGCGACGTTGACCTGCCCGCCCCCGGCCTGCGCGCGCCCGGCTAGCGGGTGCCCGCTGTCCAGCATGAGCACCTGCGGGTAGGCGGCGATCGCCCGGGAGCGCAGGCGCCTGGGAGGCGGGTCGAAGGCGACGACGGCCACGTCGGCGTGCCCGGCGCCCAGGGCCGCGACCGCGTCGTCACGGCTGGCCGTGACGACGCGGACGCGGCGGCCCTGGCGGCTGGCGGCCCGGATCGCGTCCGGGATGACCCACCGGATGGCGCCGCGCCCGGCCGCGATGGCGAGCGCGGATGAGTCGCCGCCGAGCGCGGTGAGGAGCTCCCCGGCGCGGGCGCGGCTGTCGAGCGCGAACGCCGCCAGCCGCTCGCCCGCCGGCGTGAGCACCAGGGACCGGCCCTCGCGCTCGTACAGTTCGGTGCCCAGCCCGGCGGCGAGCTTGCGGACCTTGACGTGCAGCGCGGGCTGGCTGATCCCGAGGGCGGCCGCGGCGGCGGTGAAGTTGCGGTGCTGGGCGAACACGCCGAAGGACCGCAGCGCGTCGGATTCCAGCAGGTCCCGGACATCCATAATCTCACCTTATAGATAACTGGCGGATATATAGTTCCCATTTACACTCTTGGTTGCCATCCTCCTTCTCATGAACACGATGAGAGAGCCGCGGCTGGGCATCGACATTGGCCGCGTGATCATTGACGGGCCGTCCCACCCGGCGGGCGGGGACACGGCGTTCTTCAGCGGGGACGAGGCAACGATGCTGGCCACCCCGGAGATGGCCGGCTGCGTCCCGGCCGTCGCGCGCCTCGCGGAGCTGCTCGGCGGGCGGGTGTGGCTGGTCTCCAAGTGCGGGCCGCGCGTCCGGGCGCGCACGCTGCGCTGGCTGGACGCCCATGACTTCTGGGCGCGGGCGGGCGTGCCGCGCGAGCAGGCCCGCTTTTGCCGGGAGCGCCGCGAGAAGCGGGGGCACTGCGCGGAGCTGGGACTGACCCACTTCGTTGAGGACCACCCCGAGGTGCACGCCGCGATCCGCGGCGCCGTGGAGTACCAGTACTTCTTCGGCCCGCAGCGGCACCCGGTCCCGCCCTACGGGATCCACGCCGCCACGTGGGACGAGGCGCTGCGCCTCATCGAGGCGTCGCTGGCGGGGACCGGGCGCGCCCGGGGCCGCGCAGGCAAGGTGCCCTGAGCGGCCCCGGGCGCTAGGTCATTCGGGGCGCGGTCATTCCGGGGCGCGGTCATTGCGGGGGGGGGCGCGGTCATTCCAGGGGCCAGTTGGGGGGAACGCCGAGGTGGCCGGCGAGCTGCTCGTAGTTGTCGTCGGGCAGGACGAGGCGGGCGGCGCGCAGGACGGCGCGGGGGTCCTCGCCGGGCGGGGTAAGGACGTAGACGGTGTCGTCGGCGCGGCTGTAGGTGACGATCAGCTTGTCGTTGTCGGCCAGGATGATGCGGGCCTTGGCGGCGGCGATCCGCCGCGCGTCCACCGCCGGGCCGGCCCGTGGCCGCCGGCTCCGGCGCCGCCCGATCGCGATCGCCGGCCCGGTGATGAACGCGGCGGCGATGAGCAGGGCGGCGGCCAGCAAGGCGGCCGCCAGCCAGCGGGGCATCCCGGCGGCGGGCGTGGCCGGCTGGGCCGGCGCGGTGGTGCCCGGGGTGGCTGGCGGTGCCGGGCGGAGGTGGTGGGGGGCCGGGCCTGGCGGCGCGGCCGGGGCGGCCGGGGGCGTGTCACCGGCCGCGGGTGCCCGGCGGGCCGGGCGGGGGACGGCCAGGATCGCGCCCGGGTGGATGAGGCTGGGATCGGGGCCGATGGCCCGCCGGTTGGCGGCGTACACGGCGGGCCAGCCGCCATGCACGCCGAGCGCGGCGGCGATCCCCGCCAGCGTGTCGCCGGCCCGGACGCGGTAGCGGACCGGGCGGTCCTGGTGACCGGGGAGCCCTGGCAGGGCCAGCACGGTCCCGGGGCGGATGACATTCGGGTCGGGGCCGATGGCGTGCCGGTTGGCGGCGTACAGGGCCGGCCAGCCGCCGGCGACGCCGGCCGCGACGGCGATGCCGGACAGCGTGTCGCCCGGCTGAACGACGTGCCGCGCGGTCGGCCGGGGGGTTACCGCTTGCGGGGTCATTGCTTGCGGGGTCATTGCTTGCGGGCTCACTGACGTC
>JAICUO010000098.1 GCA_025935815.1 Streptosporangiaceae bacterium | reverse complement strand
CCTCCCGGCGGCTGGTGGCGCCCAGCTTCCTGAGCACGGCGGAGACGTGGTGGCCGGCCGTCTTGACCGAGATGAACAGCTTCCCGGCGATCTCGGCGTCGGTATGCCCGGCGCGGATCAGGTCCAGGACCTCGCGCTCGCCGGTAGGGCTCGGCGAGGCCGGCCGTGAGCGGGCCGGGCAACTCGACGGCCGCCCAGCCCGTCCGCTGCGCCCAGGTCGCGGCCTCGCCCCGCAGCCACGGGTCCGCCCGCGCGGCGGCCCGCACCGCGAGCCCGGCTTCCTGCCGGGCGGCGTTGAGGTCACCAGAAAGCCAGCGCGCCTCCGCGCGGCCCAGCCGCATCGGCACGACATGCTGCGGCTCGCCGGTCCCGGCGGCCGCCGTCATCGCCTGCTCCAGGTGCTGCCAGCCGTCCGGCGCGGCGCGGCGCGCCGAGATCCGGCCCAGCGTTCCCAGCGGGATCATCCGGTTAACGGGGGAGGAGACGACCCGCCGCAGCACGACCTCGCTCAGCGCGACCGCCTCGTCCCAGCGGCCCAGCCGCTCCAGGGCCGTTGTCTGCACGCTGTGCAGGCAGCACAGGTACACCCCGATGTCGTGCTCCTCGCAGTAGGCGACCCCGGCCTGGTAGTAGCGATCAGAATCGGCGTAGCGGCGGAGCGCGCAGTTCAGCTCGTGCAGGTTGGTGTAGGTGTGCCCGGCCCGCTCGGCGAGGCCCTGGCGCAGCGCGATGTCCAGCGCCCGGTGCAGCAGGCCCGGCCAGTCGCCGCCGGTGAACGCCGCCGGCCAGGCCTGGAGGTTAAGCACCTGGACCTGGACGTCGAACGCGCCGACCTGGACGGCCAGGTCCGCCGCCCGGTCGGCCACCGCCATCGCCTTCGCGAAGTCTCCGCCCCCGCAGTGATCGGAGGCGACGTTGGCGTACGCGCGGGCGAGCTCGGCGCTGGGGCCGAGCGGCTCCAGGACGGCGACGGCCTGCGCCGCGGCCAGCGTCGACTCCTCGCGCCGGCACAGCCGCCACAGCGCCACCGACAGGTTGCGCAAGGCATCGCCCTCGCGCAGCCGGTCCCCGGCCGCGCGCCACAAGGTGAGCGCCTGCTGGTAGGCCTCCGCCGCCGCGTCCCAGCTGTCGATCAGCCGCAGTTCCCCGGCCAGGGCGTCATGGCGGGCCGCGCGCGCGGCCGGCGGCTCACCGGCGGCGAACCGCAGCGCCCGCTCAAACTGCGCCGCCGCCTCCCGGTGCGACCCGAGGGCCGTGGCATCCTGGCCGGCCCGGGTGGCATGCTCCACCGCGGCGGGCCCGTCGCCGGCCGCCTCGGCGTGGAAGGCCAGTCGGGCGTGGTCCGCGCCGCCCGCCTCGCGCAGCGCGCCCAGGATGCGGGCGTGGATAGCGGGCCTGCGGTGCCCCGGGATCGCCTGCTCCACCGCGCAGCGGGCGATCTCGTGGCGGAACCGCAGGGCTGTTCCGTCGGAGGTGAGCAGCCCGTGCCCGGCCAGCTCGTCGACCAGTTCCGGCGTGGCCGCGGCGGCCTTCTCCAGCAGCCACGGCTCGACGCTGGCCCCGATCAGCGCCGCGGCGCCGAGCACGTCGCGCGCCCGCGGCCCCACCCGCGCGGCCCGGCCGAGCACCACGTCCTGGACCGACCGGGGAATCTGGTCCAGTCCCGACTGCACGGTCGCCACAACGTAGAACGGGTTCCCGCCAGTTGCCATGTGCAGCGCGGCGGCATCCAGGCCGCTGCCGGCCGCTAGCTTCGCGACGGCCCGCTCAGACAGCGGCGACAGGTCGATGCGCCGGGTGCACCGCTGCATCGCCAGGTCGCCGAGCGCTACCCGCAGCGGGTAGCTGGCCGCGAGCTCGTCATCCCGGTAGGTCGCGATGAGCAGCACCGGCAGTCCGCTGATCCTGCGGGCCAGGAAGCGCAGGAGGTCCAGGGTCGCTTCATCGGCCCAGTGCACGTCCTCGATGACGATCACCCGCAGCCGGCCCGGCCGGGCCAGCTCGGCTTGCAGCGCGCCAAACAGCTCGTCCCGGTCAGCCCGGGCCGTGTCGATCCCGCCGAGCTGGCCCGCGATATCCAGGAAAGCCCCCAGCGGGCGCGGCGTGAACAGCCCGTCGCAGGCCCCCCAGCACCAGCTCTCGCCGGCCCGGCCGACAGCGAATTCATCAAGCAGCGCGGACTTGCCAACCCCGGCCTCGCCAGTGACGAGTACCAGCCGTCCCGCGCCCTTGCGCGCCTCGCCCGCGTACTCGGCGAGTGCGGCCAGCGGCACCTCCCGCTCAAGCAACGCCATGACCTCAGTGTCCGGCCCGTCCGGGCGCGGTGGCAAATCGGGTTTCAGTCCGGAGCCTCGTGGTGGCTGACCACACGGCCGATGCGACGGTCGGGGACGATCCACATGATCGCCGCGCCGACGAAGCACGCCAGGGCGATGACAACGCCGATGCGGCCGCCGGGGTCGATCACCAGGGCGCTGAGGATGCCGGCCAGGTAGAACGCGGGGGAGACCTTGCCCTTGACGTCCTTGCCGATGGCCTGCCGCAGCGGGGACGCCGGGCCCTGCTGGCGGATGATCACCGTCTGGAGCGCGAAGTACGCGAAGGCCGCCGCGAGCAGGTTCACGCCGTAAGTGATGACGGGGGTCTGCGCGAACCTCGTATCGTCCATCCAGGCCGTCGTGAACGGGAACAGCGACAGGCAGAACAACAGCGCCAGGTTCGCCCACAGCACCCCGCCACTGGCCTGCCGCACCAGGTGGAACATGTGGTGGTGGTTGTTCCAGTAGATGGCGACGTAGACGAAGCTGAGCAGGTAGGTCAACAGCCCGACCCCGGTCGTGTGGACCAGGTCGGCGAGGCGGGGACCATCCGGCACCTTCAGCTCCAGCACCATGATCGTGATGATGATCGCTAGTACCCCGTCACTGAACGCCTCCAGCCGACTGGTCCGCACCACGCACCGCCCTTTCCAGGTCCTCCCAGTCCTTCAGGTCGCCGGGCATCCGCTCAAGGCGGGGTTACCTCCCGTGAAGAGCCATTATCCACCGCGAGCGCCGCGTTCCCGTCGGTGCCGCGATCGAGGGCCAGGTGGGTGATACGATGCGCAACGCCACACATATCACTCATTACGAACAAATTTATTGGCGAAATGGGTTCACCTGCCGCCGTCACCGCCGGGGGAGAATTTGTGAAGCGCTGGACACGCGTGCTGGTACCTGTGGTAGCTATCGGGGCGGCCGGCGCCTCGGTCATGCCGGCCTCGGCCGCCACCGCCATCTCACCGCCCACGATCGGTCCCGTGGGAGGCTTTTACACGGCTGGTACCGCGGCCACCTTCACGTTCACCGAGAACGGGGTGGGCACTGCGGTCGCCTACCAGTACACGCTCAACGACGGGGCGACGCAGACCATCGCGGCCCCGTCGGGCACCGCGAGCCCCGCGATCGTCCCCAGCCGCCAGCACAACCGGCTCATCGCCTACGCTGTCGCGGCGGACGGCACGGTCAGCGGCGGGACGGTCGATGACTTCTTCGCGCGGGCGGCCACGCCAACCGCGGACAAGGACCTCAATGGAGACGGCCGGCCCGACCTGCTAACGGTAGGCAATACCGCGGGCCTGGCCCCGGGTCTGTGGCAGGCCACCGGACGGCCCGCGACCGGGGGCAGCGCCGGGCTGGTAACGGTCCCCGCCACCGACATCGGCGTCAACGGCAATGGCTTCAGCACTGTCGGAAGCCCGGCCGACTTCAACAGCGCGCAGGCGATCACCGGCGGTTTCTTCGGAAGAGGCTTCCAGGACGTACTGGTTTACTACCCCTCCGGCTTTGCTGGCGACAGCGAGGTCGCCGGCGAGGGTGTAATCTTGGCCGGCCCGGGTGACGGCTCGGCGCTAAACTCCGTCCCCCAAGGCGATTGCACCGTCTCTTCGGGCATGCTGGCGGACTTCAACGGCGACAACCCACTGCTGGTCGCCAACGCGTACGCGTCCCTCAACGGCAGTGGCCTGCCCGACCTGCTCACCGTGAGCGGCGATGCCGTCAACGGCTACTCCCTCGATTACTTCATCTCCGGGGGCGCTCCGTGCCTGTTCTTCCAGGCCTTCACCGATAGCACCGTCACGCCCGACGGGACGGCCGACTGGAATAAGTGGACGCTGGCGACGCTCGGCGATGGCAGCGGCGCGGGGATGTTCCTCTGGAACCAGAGCACGGGTGCCCTGTACCTATGGGAGGGCGTTACCGCTCACGACAACGGCGACGGTACCGGCACGCTCTCCCACACCCAGTACCTGGTCTCCCCCCACTGGAACCGAGGCAAGTCGCTGTCCACGCTGGAAGCCGCTGACCTTAACGGGGACGGCGTGCCGGACCTGTGGGCCGTCACCTCAGCGGGCACCGTCCGCGCCTACCTGATCTCCCACCT
Source organism: Streptosporangiaceae bacterium (assembly GCA_025935815.1). Classification (GTDB taxonomy): domain Bacteria; phylum Actinomycetota; class Actinomycetes; order Streptosporangiales; family Streptosporangiaceae; genus Trebonia. Next base: position 11,998 of record JAICUO010000098.1, on the reverse strand, counting down.
CTCCGCCCGTGGCCGAGCGGAGATAACGCCCCGGTACCCGCAGAACCTGTCGTAGACACCTGCGAGTACGCGATGGTAGTTGCCTACCGCAAGGAGACTCATGCCGCCGTCACCGGGCCAGCCCGGCCCCGTCGAGGCGATGCTGGCCGCTGACGCCGCTTCGCGGCTGCTCGGGATCGAGCTGGCTGGCTACGGGCCGGGCTGGGCACGGACGACGATGACGGTCCGGGACGACATGGTCAACGGGCACGGCATCTGCCACGGGGGCCTGATCTTCAGCCTCGCGGATACCGCGTTCGCGTGCGCGTGCAACAGCTGGGGGCCGGTCACGGTGGCGGCCGGGGGCGACATCGTCTTCATCGCGCCCGCCCGCACCGGCGATGTCCTCACCGCCGAGGCCCGGGTGCGGTCCCGTTACGGACGCAACGGCATCTATGACGTCACCGTGACGCATGATGCCCGCCTGGTCGCCGAGTTCCGCGGCCGCAGCCACCAAGTGCGCGAGCCGCGTCAGTAGGCGATTAAGGGCCGGATCACGTCCGGCCGGTAGTCATCGGGCGCAGTGCCGTGGATTCCAGGTCGGCCTGAGATTCGCGGTCGGCCCGGACGGCGCCGTCCACGTAGGTGACGGTGTTCGTCAAGACCGCGGGGATACGGGGACCGGGGAGGATGACCCCGACGAGGTTCAGCGGGTCGACGGCCGACAGGCGGACCGTCTCGCCGGCCCGGGGCCGCTTGCGCACCTCGCGCAGCACGTCCACCGCGTCCGGGTGGGCGTACTGCTCGCCGCTGAAGCCGTTGACGAAGCGGCCGCCGCGAATAAGGCCGCGGGCCTCCAGGCGGCGGAACGCCCACAGCACGTCGCGCCACGGCACCGCGAGGTTCTCCCGGGCCAGCAGGTCGCGGAACACCACGCCCCAGCGGGCCGCCAGCTGCTCGGCGACGGCCTCCGCGAGCTCGTCCGGGTCGTCATCGGCGGCCGCGGGCGGCAGCAGCGACCAGCGGCCGCCGGCCCTGGTGGCGCGCTGGCCCGCGCGGCGCAGCCGGGGCCGCGCGGGGGCGAACGTGGCGCTGGCCAGCAGCCGCCCGGCGAGCAGGGACCGCACGGCCCGGAAGCCGTCCGCGGTCACCAGGCCCCTGGCCACGCCCTCCCACAGCGCCTCGGTGACCGCCTCCGGTGCCTGGCCAGCCTGGGCGGCCAGGTCGGCCGGGAACAGGGCACCGCGCCCGGCCAGCACCGAGAGCACGTCACTGGTCGGTCCCGGACCGGGGGGCACGGGCACCCGGTCGCCGCGCGCCGCCCGCAGCAGCCACGGCAGGTCCTCGCGGACCGCCAGCGTGATCGGCGTCGCCCGGGACGGGCTCAGCCCCCGGCCGCGAGGGACATCCTCGGCGTCGTCTTGCCGCAGGGACAGCCGCCCCCAGGAAACCTCGCCGGACAGGCACAGCCCGTCTAGCCATTCCCGCTGGTACCCGGTAACCCTGGCGGCCAGCACGGACTCCTCCCAGGCGCCCGCGGCCAGCTCGAACCCCTGCAACTGCTCAACGACGGACAGCAGGCCGGGGCTGCCCTCGCGCCGGGTGCCTTCCGTGACGTGCTGCCAGTGCAGCAGGAACCTCATGAAGTCCTGCGGGGTCACCGGCTCGATCTCGCGCCGCTTGCGCTCGCGGGTGTAGGCGTGGATCCGGGTCAGCAGGCGGCGGGCGCAGAACTCCTCGGGACCGGCCGGGTCGGTGAACCGGCCGCGCAGCGCGAAGCCCTCGTTCTCCAGCTGCAGCAGCGCCATCTCGGCGTCGGAGGGCGGCAGCCCGCTGGCGGCGGCGAGATCGGGCACGGTGGCCGGGCCGAGCATGTCCAGGTGCCCGCGCACCATGTCGGCGGCGGCCTCGGGGCTGGTCTCGGGGCCGTCCACCAGCCGGCGCCGCTCCGTCGCGCACCAGAACGCGCCGCCGCGGACCGCGGCGGCGCGGCCGGCCGCCGCGAGCTCGCAGAACAGCGCGGCCCAGGCGGCCACCGGGCGCAGGAGGTACGCGGTGAGCAGCAGGTCGTGCAGCTCGTCGGCGTCGCGGGGTTCCGGCCGCGCCTCCGAGCGGACCCGGGCGATCGCGTCCGGGTCCAGGCGGGCCAGGTCCCGGGCCTCAACCGGCAGGCCGCGCGGTACCCGGACGTTGCGGCTGCGCCGGTTCTCGAACTCGCCGTCGTCCAGGTAGGTGAACGGCGCCCCGTTCAGGATCTGGTGGGCGAGCACCGACGGCTCGGTGGTGTCCCGCACCAAGACGGTGATCCGGCCCGATTCGATCCCGGCCACCATGGATCGCAGGCCGTCGATGTCCATCGCCTCGTGCAGGCAGTCGTCGAGCGTCTGGCGCACCAGCACCTGGTCGGGAATCTCCATCGGGCCCGGCGCCACGTTTTCCTGGCAGGCGGCCAGCACGGGGAACACCGCGGCCATGAGGTCGTCTGATTCCATCCGCTGGATGGCGGGCGGGTTCTTGCGCCCGCCCCGCATCCGCAGCACGGTCAGCGACGTGTTCAGGTTCCAGCGCCACCGGGACTGGAACAACGGCGCGGTCAGCACGGCCTGGCGCACCACCCGCTCCACCGACGCCGAGGCGAGGAACTTGGGCACCCGGTCCAGGGGGAAGCTGTGCTGCGGCCCCAGCGACAGCAAGATAGCGTCATCGCTGGCCGAGGCCTCCAGCTCGAAGTCGAACGTCACGCAGAACCGCTTGCGCAGCGCCAGCCCGAATGCCCGGTTGAGCCGCGCCCCGAACGGAGCGTGCCCGACCAGCTGCATGCCCCCCGCCTCGTCGAAGAACCGCTCCAGGATGATCGTGTCCATGGTCGGCAAGGCCCCCAGCGCCGCCAGCGCCGCGTGCAGGTAGCCGACGATCGTCGCGGCCGCCGCCCCGCCCACCCCGCACTCGGCGGCCAGCCAGCCGAGCGCCTCGTCGCGAGAACGCGCCCCGACCGCTGCCCGCAGCTCCGATACCTCCTGCGACAACTCCACCGTCCGGCCGGGCGCCTCGCCCCGCCAGAACGGCACCGAGGGCGGCGCGCCCTCGGCGTCCAGGACCCGGACCACCCCCGGCTCTACCCGCCGGATCCGCCACGAGTGCGTGCCGAGCAGGAAGATGTCGCCGGGCGAGCTCTCCACCGCCCAGTCCTCGCTGACCGTGCCCAAGACGGCCTCGTCCGGCTCGGCCACCACCCGGAAGTCGCCGAGCTCGGGGATCGCCCCGCCCGAGGTCAAGGCGGCGAGACGGGCGCCGCGGCGAGCCTTCAAGACGTCGTTCACCTGATCCCGGTGCAGGTAGTAGGCCCGGCGCCCGCGCCCGGTGCGGATGCCCTCGGCGAGCATCTCGACCACGTCGTCGAAGGCCTCCCGGGACACGGCGGAATACGGCGCGGCCCGCCGCACCAGGCCAAACAGCTCATCGGCGGACCAGGGAGCGGCCGCGCACTCGGCGACGAGCTGCTGAGCCAGGATGTCCAGCGGCGCCTGCGGGATCACGATCGCGTCCAGCCGGCCCGACCGCACGCCGCGCAGCAGCGCGGCGCACTCCACGAGCTCGTCGCGCGAGGTCGGGTACAACCGCCCGGCCGGGGTGCCGGTGCGCGTGTGATTGGACCGTCCGACCCGCTGCAGGAACGTGGCGAAGCTGCGCGGCGACCCGATCTGGCACACCAGCTCGACCGGCCCGATGTCGATGCCCAGCTCCAGCGAGGCCGTCGCGACCAGCGCCCGCAGGTCACCGGAGCGCAGCCGCCGCTCCACCCGCTGCCGCCGTTCCCGCGACAGCGATCCGTGGTGGGCGGCCACGCGGGCACCCATCTCCTCGCCCAGGCGCTCGCCCAGCTCGTGCGCGACGCGCTCGGCCATCCGCCGGGTGTTGACGAACACCAGCGTGGTCCGGTGCTCGCACACGTGGGCGGTGATCAGGTCGAGGATCTGCGCCATCTGGCTGCCGGTCGCCACCGCGCCGAGCTCGTCGTCGGGCAGCTCAAGGGCGAGGTCCAGCGCCCGCTGGTGGCCGGTGTCGACGATCGCGCAGCTACCGTCCGCGCCAACCAGCAGCCGGGCGATCGCGTCGATGGGGCGCTGCGTCGCCGACAGGCCCACGCGCTGCACCGGCGCCGCCGCGGCGTGCGCGACCCGCTCCAGCGTCAGCGCTAGGTGCGATCCGCGCTTGTTCCCGGCCACGGCGTGGATCTCATCCACGATGACGGTGGCGACATTGCGCAGCATCGCGCGGCTGCGCTCGGCGGTGACCATGAGGAACAGCGATTCCGGCGTGGTGATCAGGAAGTCCGGCGGCCGTTTCAGCATGGCGGTGCGCTCGGCGGCGGCGGTGTCCCCGGTGCGGACCGCGACCCGGATGTCGGGCGCCGGGTACCCCATCGCAGTCGCCACGGCGGCGATCTCCCGCAACGGCGCTTCGAGGTTCTGCTGGATGTCCACCGCCAGTGCCTTCAGCGGGGACACGTACACCACCGACGGGCCGGGCAGCATTTCCCCGGCCGCCTCCCACGCCCGGTAGAGGCGGTCAATGCACACCAGGAACGCCGCCAGCGTCTTACCGGACCCGGTCGGGGCGGCGATCAGCGCGTGGCCGCCCCCCGCGATCTCCCGCCACCCGGCCGCCTGCGGCTCGGTGGGACCGTCAGGGAACCGCTGTTCGAACCAGCCGCGCACAGCAGGATGAAACGACCGCAGCATTCGCCCACGGTACCTCGCACCACTGACATTCGGGCAGTTGAGCGGGACAGGCGCGCACGGCTCGTTCGGTGGAGACTGGCTTGGCTGCTTGCCTCACATCACGGACGGCCAGCCGCCGGATGTCCAGCCGAGCAAGTTGATGCCGAGTTCGGGCGTGCCGTTCATGTTGGCCGCGTAGTAGTGGTACACGAGCAGGTCGCCATCGGTGTCGTGCAGCACGCTCTGACCGCCGGGGCCGATGACGTTGCCGTGGGTGGCCAGGATCTGCGTGCCGCCGCCGCTGGTCATGGCCGTGCCGCTCTCATCGGTGTACGGCCCGGTCGGGCTGGTTGACCGGCCGACCATGATCCGGTAGGTGCTGTTCACGCCCCGGCAGCAGTAGTCGAAAGACACGAACAGGTAGTAATAGCCGCCATGCCGGTAGATGTAGCTGGCCTCTTCGGCATCGGGCGACGGCCGTTGGGCGATGCTATACCGGGTGGTGTTCGAGGCTGCCTGCTTGCCCGTGGCCGGATCGATCTGGATCATCTTGACGCCACTCCAGAACGAGCCGAACGACAGCCACCACCGTCCCGAGGAATCAACCAGCAGCGCCGGGTCGATCGCGTTGAAGTTGTCCGTGGCCTGGGAGGCGTAAACCAGGCCCTGGTCGTGCCAGCTGCCGGGAGCGGCAGTGGAGCTCGTGGCCAGGCCGATCGCTGAATGGTTGGAACCGAAGCTGGATACCGCGTAGTACAGCCAGTAGGTGCCATTGTGGAACGAGACATCCGGTGCCCACGGATCGGTGATGGTGCCGTAGGCGCTGGCCCAGCTCACCCCGTTGGGGAAGACCGAGCCGTCCCTGGTGAAGTGAATCCGGTCCGTCGAGGTGCGGATCTCGATGCCCTGGTGCGTTGAGAACAAGTAGTAGGTGCCATTGGCGGCCCGTACCATCGACGGGTCGTGCACGCTAACATCACCGGTCACGGTTCCGGGGCTCGGATACCCGGCGGCGGCCGCCGGGATGGCCGTCGTCCCTGCCAGGCCGAGCGCGAGAAGTGCTCCCCGGGCCAGGCAGCGCCGCATCCAATGTCGCATCTGCCCGCCTCCTTTCGTGCCCGCGATCGTGAGCGCTAACAAATCAGCGGTCAACGTCCGCGGCGGACGCCGGGCGCGCACGCCCGCGGCGCGATGCCCCCCGCACTGCCCCGGGCCAGGACAGATGCCGCGTCAGGGGACGGCCCGCGGCGCTCGGGCCCGCGTCGAAAGTTTCAGGACGGCCTTTGGCGATTCTGGCACGGGGATAGCCGGCGGGCTCAGAATGGCGCGCCATCCGGGGCCTATAGCCCGGTGGTCGCCCTCACCTTCCCGGCGTCCACGGCGGCCTGGAGCGTGGCGTGGTCGCGTTCATTCTGGTCGGCGTAGGTTTCGGCGAAGTCGGCGATCGCGTTGTCGAACTTGGCGGAGCCGCCCAGGTAGGCGGCCAGGGCCACCCGGTCGCCGGAACGGGCGTGCGCCCGCGCGAGGGTCCACCCGCACATGCGGGCGTAGACCTTCATGCCCGACGGGATCATCTGCTCGATCGGCACGGACAGCTTCCAGTCCTTCAGCTGGCGCACGTAGTAGTCCCGGTCCACCCCGTCCGGGCCGGTCAGGTGAGTCCAGCCCAGGAAGATGTCGCCTTCGGCCTGCATCAGGTGCTGCCCGGCGACCACCCGCTCGCCCTGGTTCCGGTACTGGCTGCGCCCGCAGTAGGGGGCCAGCACGGACGGCTGGGCCTCCTTGGCCTGCAGGAACAGCGGCTCGGTCCCGTCTCCGCCCTCCATGAGGACGATCCACGCCCGGGTGCCGACGCTGCCCACCCCGACCACCTTGCGGGCCAGCTGGATCAGGGTGAAGTACTCGACCATGTGCCTGCGGTCGGACTGCAGGGTGCGCCGGTACTTTTCGAGCACCTCGCGGATCTGGTCATAGATCTCTTCGGCCCGCGCGTTGGGGAAGATCTCCTCGACCGGCTGGATGAGCGGGGGCTCGCTGACGATCCGCCGCTGCCCGTCGACCTCCGTGGTGAGCTTGCTCAGCGCCTTCATGCTGTCGCTGGAGCGCGCCTTGGCCACCATCTTCTCGGTGAGCTTGACCCTCTTGGCCTTCAGCTGCGACCGGAACTCGGCGATGGCGTCGTCAACGTCCAGGTGCGCGTACCACACGTCCATGAAGGGCTGCTCCGCGAACGCGCGCATCGCCGTCCGGTAGCTCTCGGTCGCCGCGAGCTCGATCTGGCGGCGGTCCTTGCCGGCGAACCCGTTGTCCCGGCCGGCCACGGCCAGGCTCGCCGCCAGCCGCTTCACGTCCCACTCGAACGGGCCGGGCAGCGTCTCGTCGAAGTCGTTGACATCGAAGACCAGCCGCCGCGAGGGCGAGGCGAACGCCCCGAAGTTGGACAGGTGCGCGTCCCCGCACAGCTGCACCCGCAGCCCCGACGTGGGCGTGGTGGCCAGGTCGGCCGCCATCGGCAGCGCCGCGCCCCGGTAGTACGTGAACGGCGACACGAGCATCCGCCCGTGCCGGATCGGCACCAGCTCCGGTACCCGGCTCTTGGCCTGCTCCAGCAACTGGCCGACCGGGTCCCGCCCGCGATCCGGCTTAAACTCCGCGTGCGACTCCAGCGGGGCGTAACCCCTGGCGTCCTTGCCCTTGGCCACCCGGTCCGTGCGAGTCAGCTGCTTCGCTGCCTCAGCCCGCGTCGCCCGCGGGGCGGTCTCCGTCTTGCCAGCCATGGTTGTCTCCTTCCGCCTGGCCCACGAGGTGGACCGTGGGCACGATCTAGTGGCTAGTGATGTTCTTGCGGGGTTGCGGCTCGCGGCCCGGAACCAGGTCGCCAGCCCGCGCCGAGCGTGCCTTGCGCTGCCGCTACGCCGCTGCGGCCACCGCCCCGGCCGCGCAGCACGGAGGCGACGCTAACGGCGATGATGCCGCCGGCTATCGGGCCGACCAGGTACGCCCACCACGAGGTCCAGTTGCCGAGAATCAGGGCAGGCCCGAGCGACCTGGCCGGATTCATCGACGCGCCGCTGACCGGAGAGCCCCACAGCCCGGCCAGCGCGATGTAGGCGCCCACGCCAATGGCGGCCAGCGGCCCGATCTGCTGCGCGCCCGACGCGGTGCCGAGGATCACGCTCACCAGGCCGGTGGTCAGGACTAGTTCCCATACCAGGGCGATGCCGGTCGAGATGCCGGGGCCGGGCAGGGTAAGCCCCGCGCTGCCATGCTTGCCAATCAGCGCCCACAGCAGCAGCGTGGCCAGCGCGGCGCCGAGGAACTGGGCGACAACGTAGGCCGGGACGCGTCTCCACGGGAAGTCACCGCGGGCTGCGAACGCCATGCTCACCGCCGGGTTGAGGTGCGCGCCGGAGACCGTCCCCATGAACAAGATGATGGCCGCCACCATCAGCGCCGGTGCCACCACGCGCGCGGTGTAGGGGACCGCGTTGCCGCCGAACCTGGCATTCACCATGCCACCGCCGACGGCTACCAGGACCAGGAAGAACGTCCCCAGTAGTTCGGAGAACAGCCGCCGCCCCTCGTAGCTGTCGTCCCAGAAGTCGAACTCCCCGGTTACCGAGTTCGGCTGCCCGATGGACCGCAGCGCGGCCTCGCTACGCCGGATGGCCTCGTGCTGACCAGGCTCCGGAAGGCCGGCTCGCTCGCCCGCCTGGTTTGTCATAGAACACCCTCTTCCGGGTTAACGGGCGCCGGCTGCCGTCAGGGCGCCGGCGCACCCGTAGCGACTGCGCCATCGCTCCAGAATTGCCCTGGCGCACCGCCGCCGCATCCCCCTCGAAGGGGGAGATCGCCCCCCGGTGATCTCGTCCGCCGGGGCCGCCCCGGCGTACGATCGCCTAGATAGGAGTGTGTACTGACTTTTTAGGCGGATCCTGGCGGGCCCGGCCGCCTACGCGCCGCTGCGGAGCGGGGCCACCGACGCGGGGAAGAAGCACTTGACGGTGCCCGCGCTGATCAGCTTCACCGGCCGGTTGCGGTCGAACTTCTTGCCGTGGTGGCTCTCCAGCGACAGGATGAGGGCCATGCCGGCTGACGGTACAGGCCATTCATCGTCTCGAGCTGGCGCTCGGGAGTCAGCGGCTCATCCCGGTCAACGCCCTCGGTCGCGGCGACGAGGTCGTCCACCGCCCGCGTGAGCGGCTCCACGACCGCTTCGAAGAACAGCTGGTCAAGACCTCTCCCCGCCGTGTTTGCAGGCACTACTACCTGACGGCCCTGACCATGCGTGCTCGCGAGTGCCCGGGAGCGGCCCCCGGGCAGCCCGCGTCGCACCCGGCGCAGTGGTCTGAGTTCGTAAACGCCTATCCAATGCCTCCCGATGCCCTGAGCCAAACAAGGCAAGCGGAATTGAGTTGCCATGACTCAACAATGGGAAGGCATGCCAGCATCACGGAATGGCTCATAGTCCTAGCGGAGATTTCCGCATCCGATCCGGCGTGTTATCTCGTAAATGACAGGCTGACATGAAAGGGGTCGTTTACGCTATGCGTAAGCATCCAATGTGCCTAACACCCGGACTATCCCTCACAAAGTCCACAACGCCGTGGAGGTACCTCACATGCCTCGCCCGAATCCCCGGGACCCGGAGACCGACCCCGCTGCCGCCCTCGGTGAGGGCCTGCGCGACCTCCGGACGGACGCCGGGTTTCGCACCCAGGAGGAATTCTCCAAGTCGTCCGGCTACGCCCGGGAGTCCATCAGCCGGGCCGAGACCGGCGATAGCCTGCCCGGCTCCGACATGCTGAACGACTGGCTCGACGCCTGCGATGCCACCCCGCGCGAGCGCAAGCTCATCGACCGCCAGTACAAGCTCGCCCGCAAGGCCAGGGGACCCATCCCGCAGTACTTCGAGATGTACGTTAGCCGGGAAAAGCAGGCCATGTTCCTGCGACTATGGGGCCTCGACCTGATCCCGGGTCCCTTGCAGACCTATGAGTACGCGCACGCGATGTTCATCCTGGAGGGCCTAGATGAGGTGGAGGCGGCAGCGAAGGCCGCCGCCCGCGTAGAGCGCGGGTCCGTCATGGACGACCCGGACGCCGCACAGGTCACGGCAGTCATCCACGAGCGCGCGGTGCGCACCCTGGTCGGGACGCCCGAGATCATGGCCAGCCAGCTCGCGCACCTACACGCGAGATCATTGCAGCGCAACGTGATCATACAGATCGTCCCCGACACTGGGTACTTTCCAGGGATGAGAGGGGCGTTCCAGATCGTTAGCGGCCCCGAGTTTCCCGATACTGTGGACTTGGAGACCGTAGAAGATCACGTGACGGATGAGCCGGCCGCGGTCAGCAGGGTCGCCGCGCTCTTCGAGGTGATCCGGAGCTACGCGGCCAACGCCAAGGAGTCGCGGTCGCTCCTTACGGAGGCAGAACGATGGAACAGCCAGCAACAGCAGTGAGTCCCGCCTGGCGCAAGTCCAGCCACAGCGGAAACGGGGCCGGATCGTGCGTCGAGGTTGCCAGCATCCTTAGCGAGGTGCTCATCCGCGACACCACCGACAACGGCCAGGGCCTGACCCTGGGCGTCGCTCCCGCCGCCTGGTCGCACTTCACCAGTCGCGTCCGCGCCAACCGCGCCCTCAGCTAACCCCGCAAGGGCGGGTGGGTGGCCTGGTTGTCCGCCGCCAAAATGCTCCAACGCAACTGTCAGGCTCGGTATCTGCTCCCGGGGGAAGTGTATCTGAGTGGTGCTTGCGAGGACGATTCCGCGGCTCTCGTCGAATATCAGTGGCACGTGCATTCGCCAGGCGCCTGGCTTCCAGCGCCGCGTTATCTTGCCGTGGAATTCGGTGCCGAAGAGCATGTTGGCTAGCCGCTGCGCGTCCGGTGTTGGCATCTTGAGCCAGGCGTATCCCGTGTAGTAGGCGATGAAGGCGTCTCCGCCGCAGCGTGAGGGGCGCTGGTTCACCTTGCGCTGGCCCTCCGTGCCTTCTCCGAAATCCTGGCAGGACGCGACGGTTGCCAGACGGAGTGTCCATAGCGCGCGTACCAGGGGACAATTTCGGTGTCTATAGCGGCCTCGGTGCCGTCGGGCGTGATAAGCCGTTGTGCGGAGTGGATCTGCGGCATGTTCCGGTCATTCATCCGGACTCCCCGGGAGCAGTAAGCAGATTTTGCGGTGGGTGGCCCACTGGCGGGCGGCACGGGCGAGGTTCTCGGTCCACGCCTGGGAAGAGTCAGCGGCGATGTCGGCCCACATGAAGGCTTGGACCCGGGCGAACTCGTCGAGTGCGCTGGCGGGAGCGCTGTGCCAGGAGGGGATGCGGGCGGCCCAGGACTCGGCTGCGCGCGGGGTGTGACCGGCGGCGATGAGCCAGACGGCCAGGCATGCGGGGTCGATCCACGCTGCCCCGCAGGTGGGCCATGCCCAGTCAACTAGGTGCGCGCGCTCGCCGATGAGGACGTTGCCGGGGTTCCACTCGGTATGCAGGAGGCTGGTGCCGGCTAGCAGATGGGGTGTCCCGGTGTACGCGGCCCAGCGCTGCTCAGCCTGCTTGACGTGGATGCCGTCAGGGCAGGCGATGCCTTGGATCTGCAGCAGCGCGTCCATGACCTTCGGGATGTCGGGGGATCCGGGCGAGTAGTCCGCGTGGTTCCCGGAAACGCACTCGAATCCAAGCAGGTTCCATTTGTCGTTGACGGCTGACCATTTCAGTGCCGGGGAGACGTGCCTGACCAGCGGGTTGATCATCCGCTCCCGCTCCTGCGTCCATGCCCAGCGATGATCTGCCCTACGGCCTTTGACGAAGGTGGCCTCGTCGCCCGAGCAGACGATCACGGTCATCTCGGAATTACGTCCTTCTGACAGTTCCGTGACTGCGCTGATCGGCCCGGTTTCCTTCTCGATGAGGTCCCGTGCCTCTTCCCAGCTAGCCTTCACGGTGGCCACGTCCCGATCCTAGCGTTCGGCCCACGGGGGCGGCGCGAAGCGCGGGCCGAACCCGGGAGGAGTGTTTCAGTTATACGGGTTGTCGTCGCCGCAGCCGAGCATCACTTCGGCACCGACGAGGGCATCGACATCTTCGATGAAGGCGATATCCTCGCCTTCAGCACGCGGCGCAGGTGTGATCATCACTGGTACCGGGTTCATCTGGTGGCTTCCTTTCCGTGCTGGCAGTAGCGGTTCAGCGGGGCTTTGGCTTGGCGGTACTTGGCCGCCAACGGCATGCAGGTGCCGCATATGGCGCTGAGAGTGCATCCGCTACAGCCGCTCTGCCGCCGTAGAAGCTG